>DAOSUS010000096.1 GCA_035378955.1 Candidatus Hydrogenedens sp.
AACCTCATTCAGGCAATACTATCTATAAATGACCTTTTTGTAATGGCTCCACCAATGGTAGCAAGTCTTTTCAGAGAAGATGTAGAAAGATTTTTGCGACTAAACGAGATACGTTTTACTCCATCAGTAAACTTTAATGGGAAAAGTGGATTTGTTCATTTCTTTGATTTTGTAATACCAGCGTCAAAAGTAAAACCAGAGAGGATACTTAAGGCGATTAATCGCCCTGATAGGCAAAACATCACATCTTTAATCTTCTCGTGGACAGATACAAAAGAGGTAAGAGAACCAAATTCTACTGCTTATAGTGTTTTAAATGATATGGAACAGTCAATAAATCCTGATTTGATAAGTGCACTGAAACAATACAAAATAATACCTTTACTATGGAGCGATAAAGAAAAATATATTGAAGAACTTGCTGCATAGAGGGGTGTAGTATGAAAATTACAAGAATTTTTATTACTAGTAGAAATGAAAAAGGATTTGGGAATATAAACGAGGTAAAAAAAGAGATTTATGGATATGGAGAAAGATAAAAATGCAAGGAATAAATTTAAATCACCTGAAGAATGGCTGAAACAAGCAGATTATGATTTAGATACAGCACAAGCAATGTTTGATGCAGGAAAGTATGTGTATACCATTTTTATGTGTCATCTTTCTGTTGAGAAAGCGTTAAAAGGACTTTATGCAAAAAAGTTTAAAAAAGACCCTCCGAAGATACATAACTTGAACTATTTTTGTGAAATGTTGGGAATGGATCTTGAAAAAGAATTATATGATTTCATTGATAATCTTAATGGTTTAAGCATTCCTACAAGATATCCTGATGAATTGGACAGGCTTTTAAGGGATTATGAAAAAGAGGAAACACATAATATCTTAGAGAAAACAAGGGAATTATTACTATGTATGAAAAGAATGTTATAAAGTCACAAATAAAAAATATATTGGAGAAACTTCTAACAGAAAGGGGAATAAGTATTGATAGAATTGTAATTTTTGGCTCGTTTGTGAAAGGGAGGTTTAGAGAAGATAGCGATATTGATGTAATCATTGTTTCTCGGAGCTTTCAAGGTAAAAGTATTTTTGAAAGGGTGAGGATGACCACCGGTATAGGTAGAGAATTAGTAAGAAAATTAAAAATACCTTTTGACTTACTCTATTATTCGGATGAGGAATGGGAAAATGAGGATTTTCTCATAATAAATGAAGCAAAAGAGAAGGGAGAAGTTATTTATATCTAAGAGCAAGAACATTTCTGCCAAAGGTCACCGATGCTTTATGGGGTTGGAAAATGACCACTGGATTATATTAAAGGTTTACCAACTTAGTTAATAGAAGTTTTTGACCCGCTGAATACATGCAGAAAAGTTGATGTTCCTACTTATCATAATGTTTTCTCCGATATGCACGAGAGGAAAAGTAATTTAGTTAAGGGCAAATACGAATTAAAAGTTCTAAAAGGGAAAAAGTTGAGGTGAAGATAATTGATATGCATGGAGAAGAGATACTTTTTGTAAAGGAGATATAGATTTAAATATTGTTACCCAAGATTTTTTAGTAATTAATAAATACTATATAGAAATATACGGACAGTCGCTTGTCCTATTTACAACTGGGACATTCTCATGGTTTATAATGGTTATATAACATTTATAGGAGGAAATGACCATGAGTACAGGAATTTTATTAACATGTATGTTATTTACTGCTATGGGTGCGAGTATGGATTTGGAGAGTGTGCCGTTGGATTGGGTTAAAGTTGGCGGTGAGATAGGTCGTCGTATTGATATTACAATATATAACAATACAATGGTGATGGATATTGATGGGGAATTTTTAGTGCCATTTGTAAAGAAGGAAAATGTTGGGGGTGGGTATATTGGAATAGATAAGACGATAGATGCGTTAGTTCGGTTTGCCAAATATACCAATGACCCGAAAGTAATTGAACGAAAAGACCATGTTGTTAAAACATTGCTTGACGCACAGGAAAAAGATGGGTATATCGGTTTGTTCAAGAAAAGTGACCGTGTATGGAAACTCTGGGATATACATGAGATAGCCTACATAATCTATGGTCTTTTGATGGAATATCGTTTTTTTAAGAACGAATCTGCATTAGAAGGAGCCAGAAAGGCTGGCGATTATCTAATTCAAAATATGAGTCCGTATCCGGGGCGTATACCTGGTGATGGCGATGTTTGCTGGGAAATGGGAACTACAGGAGTTGAAACGGCAATGCTTTGCTTATATGAAGACACAAAAGACCCGAAGTATTTGGATTTTGTTAAAAGTTATATGAAATTAGACCAATGGGATGGGCCTATTATTAAAGGTAGATGGGGACATATACAGGGACATGCCTATGCCCATTTGAAACGGTGTGTGGCAAAAATGCAATTAAATCGAATTGAAACAAATTTAGATTTGTTAAAGCCCGGTCGGAAGGTTCTTGATTTTATATTGAAAGACAACGGTATGGTTATTATTGGAACCTGCGGACAGCATGAATGCTGGCATGATACACAGGAAGGCAGTGCTAATTTAGGTGAAACCTGCATGACGGCTTATTTAATTCGCTGGTGGGATGAATGTTTAAGGGAAACCAATAATTCAAAATTCGGTGATTTGATGGAGCGTGCTATATATAACGCATTGTTCGGGGCTCAATTGTTAGATGGGAGAAGAATACGCTACTATACACCATTTGAAGGGAAGCGTGTATATTTCGACCAGGATTGTTATTGTTGCCCATGTAATTTCTGTAGGATAATTGCAGAATTGCCTCAGATGATATATTACACGAAAGATAACTCTATTTATATAAACCTTTTTACTCCCTCAAAAGCGACTTTGACCGTTGATAATACACCTATTGAAATCGAACAAGAGACCAACTATCCCTCGGAGGGGGTTGTGAAGGTTAAGATTAATGAAATACCTTACGAAAAAGCATTCCCAATTGCTTTTCGTGTTCCTTTATGGTGCAAAGAAGTTAAAGCAAGGATTAATAATGGAGATTGGATGGTTAAGAATGATTTGACAGGGAATATATGGTCGATAGAAAATTCATGGGAAAAAGGTTCTATTTTAGAGATTAATTTCGATATGAAAATGCGTGTAATCCGTGGTACTCAGGCTCAGGCAGGTAGAGTTGCAATCATGTATGGGCCTCAGGTGTTTTGTGTAAGCAGGAAAGCCAATCCTCAACTTGCGAATAAGGATTTAAGGCTAATTACCATTGACCCTAAATCTATTGAAGGACCTTTCCCTGATGATACAGTCCGTAAGGGAGGTTTGAAATTTACAGTAAAAGGCTGGGACACACTCAATTGGTATCCACTGGTTAAATATGATTATGAAAACATTATTTTGACAGAATTTCCCAACCCTGATGGAGAAATGACCTATTTACATGTCATAAACCCTGATGACCCGATTATAGAGGATGATGAATTTTGGGGCTTGAGCATGTAAAAATAAATATACAGAGCAATTTATAAGTGACAATTATTTTTGTATTCACATATAAAGACCCGTTTTTTTCGAGAGGCTCAATGAATGGGTCTTTTGAGTAAAAATAACAATACATCTACAAGGACAAAAATATTTAGTCCACTTCTTTTTTTAGCAAAGAGATAAATCAAATAAACACGAATAACATAATAAATTCTATAGCACTGTGTTTAATTGGTTAAGTGGTCTACAGATGACTGTTCCTTATTTGTAGATGGAGAAAGATTGGGTCTTTGCCTTCGAGGTCGTTGCCCGCGTTCTCTTGGAGGTGGTTCTGGTTCGTCATTGTAGCGAACACGAAAAATACGCGTTCCAAAACCTTCTACACGAAAACCTTCTGCCTTGCCGATAATATTTCCCTTGTCATCTAATAAGTCTGCTTCAAATCGTAGGTCTTTATCTTTTTGATTTTCATCACGAGGAAGAAACCGAATTTTACCAATTTTGGCGTTTCTTTCTTTAACTTTGGAATGCAGTTCTAAAGCCTCTTTTACTTTTTTATATTCTTCTGAAGGACCGCATCCGTTGATAGTAAAAAAAAGAGGCAATATTAAGAAAGCAATTATTAGAAATGAAATATTTTTCATAAAATAGTCTCCTTTTAATCGTCATGCCTACCACGGTCAACTAATGTTCCTAAAAATAAGGCTAAACCACGAGACACAGGAGCCTTATCGGAATATCGAAGAAATTCAACATGTCCATCCATATATAACACATTACAACCACCGGGGACATGATTAAAATATTTAACCATGCTGGATAGTGTATCGTGCATTACAAAGATTTCACTTTGGGCTTTATTACTTGCGGCAGGATTGTTAATATCCGTGATAAGAAACCGTTCTATACCTTCTCTTAATCGGTAAATAGTGTTTGTATTCCCATTTCCTAAAGGGTCAGTACCCATAATGTTTATAACGGGACAATCCCCGTCTACCAATTCAAAACTTTTAGCAAGAAAATAAGATTCACCACTACCGCCGTGTAAAAAACCTATGGCTTTTGTAAATAGACCGACAAAGAGTGCAACAAATTGTTGAGGTCCTGTAGCATCTGGGTTATCCAGCACAAAATCATGAGGGATATGGGGTAATAAAGACATTATTTCTGCAATGCCAATCTGTGGGTTGGTGTCTTCACATTTATCAAGAACCCAACCCGTGTAGACATAACTTAAATCAATAGCATCCCGCTTTTCAGCTAGATTAAATCGTCCTGTGGCTTGGTCAATAAGGCTCTGCATCGTGTTTTCCGGGTCGGAAGGGCAAAGTATAATCGCCGGGTCTGTTAAATACTCTGGATAGATTGTGTTGACCATCGGTCCAAGGGCAATGATGGCGCGTCTATGCGAATATGCTTCGAATTGCATGGGTGGAAATTTTCCACCTTTCGCTTCACTTGCATACATTTTATAGATAACTCCCCATTGTTTAAGATTATTTTGACAACTTGAACGACGAGCCGCTTCACGAGCGCGTGCCAGTGCAGGAAGTAATATTGCCGCTAATATAGCAATAATTGCAATAACTACGAGTAGTTCAATGAGAGTAAAACCTTCTCGTTTCATAACAAGCACCTTTTATTATTATATTTTAGTAAATATAGTTTATATTAATATTCTCAATTTTTGACTGAAATAAAATGTTTCAGGTTTCAGAAAATAATGGTCCAGAAACGCAGGATAGATAGTGAAAGGTTAATTGTTATTAATTAAGGAAGGAATTTAAATAGGAGTATTTTCAGAAGAATTAGTTTCCTCTTGTGTTTCAGGGGAAAAATTTTCTGACTGTGTTGCTTCATTACTAAATTCTTTTTCAAGGTTATTAGAAGGGATTAGGGTATTGTTATCTGGATTTTCTGTTGTTTGAATATTATTTATGTCCTGGGAATTTGTCTCATTGGGAGTAACATTGTTAGTGTTGATATTGCTGAGATTAGGAATTGAATCAAAGAAATTAAGAATTTGTGTAGAGATTTCTGGTTCGCCAACTAAACATACAAGATGATTATTTACTATACGGATATCTCTTACTTTCCCTTGTAGTATTGCAGGTTTATACATATCTATATTTTTTGAGGTGCAAGGAGATACTATAACCTTTAATTTTGAATCTTGATTTTGAAAGATAATTTGAATAATAAAACTATCATCAATAGAATCTTCCCTATAACCTATTAATTGATAATTGCTACTGGGATTCATTATTTCGTTGATATTTATGGCAATTGATTGTGTCTTATTTTTCAATAACTCCTGAATTGAATTGTAATCGGAAGAGGAGATGTTTTCTTCTGTCGATGCAAATACAATATTATTAAAATTTTCCTCAATTTTATTTTTCTTATCAAATTCTTTTTGTTGTATCAAGGCTATTTGTTCTGTTTGATTCTTGTAGGGCAGAGTTAATAAGTAATTCTTAAAATGTATAAAGGAAAGGCTACAACAAAAAATAAGAATACAAACCGTTCCCCAAATTATTTTCTTTCTCCCAAATACGGGAAATATGGATAAGTAATTAGATATTATTTTCATAAAATTTTGTTTTTTATTTTGATATATCTGCTTTTTAATTCTACATATCAATTCTTCCGGGCAAGTTTCTTTATCAATTAAGTTCTGAGATATTTTCATTTCTTTTTGTTTTTCCTGAAAAATAAATTCTTTGTGTTGTTCAATAAATTTATCTCCTTTAAGCATTCGGAGATATTCTAATCCCTCTTCGTCCAAAGCAAGCCATAAGAGTTCTGTATCCTCATCATGTCTTTTAAAATTCTCTGAGTTCGACATATTATCCATCTCCATAATTTTTTATTGCTGTTTTAGATTTATGCCCGTCAGGATATCTTGATGGAGCAATTTGATGTATTTTATCGGCTAATAACATTCTTAATTTGGTTCTTCCTCTGGACAGATGTGTCATAACACTCGCTTGAGGAATACCGATTACTGAAGCAATATCTTTATAGGGTAAGTCTTCTACATCTTTTAGATAAATACATAGTCTTTGAAGCAACGATAAATTCATAAAGGCTTGATAAACCTCATCGGAACATTGTTGTAGAAAATTATCAATATCTATTTTGCCATTACCGTTATTGTTCCATATTCTGTTAGGCGATACTAATGTCTCGGTATAATTTTCAATTGGTTCCCAATAAAAGGAAATATCCCGATTGGCACAAAAACATTTATTTAACAATATTTTATAGAACCAGGCTTTGAAATTCGTCCCTTCAATAAATTTATCTTTTTCTTTATATGCAGTGAGAACTGCATCTAAAAACACATCTTCTTTCATTGCCGGATTATAAAGATTCTGTTTTAGAAAACTATAGAATCTATCTTTATTTTCGGTTATATATTGAAGAAACTTTTCATCATTCATATTTTAAATTTGTTAAGTTTTATTTTTTGTAATGTAAAACGCTGGAGGGCGTTTTTTAATTGACTTCTAAAACGCCCTCCTTCTTGATTATGGTAATATTTTGCTTATTTATTACATCTTACTTCTTTTGAGCAGCAGCACATTCTTTAATTGCAGACAAATCAATTTCTGTGTTGTTATTTTTTACAATCCCTGTTGCTTCTACATCTTTGCCGGAAAGTTTAACAGCATCAGCCGACTTTGCACCTACTACTTTTAAAGTTTTGCCGGCAAGGTCAGCCAAAGCTTTTCCTGAACTATCCTTTGCTTCTTTCACTTGTATAGAAGCAGCATTGTTTTGCACAGAAACTTTACCGGTTACTGTTGCTTGAACATCCGCCGCAAAAGCACCGGCTGTTAAAATAAAAGCAACGACCATCGCAAAAGTAATTACACTTAATCTTTTTAACATAATTTTACCTCCTTATGTTATAAGGTTTTTGTAATTTAATTTATAAGAAGCGAGCGCTCACTTCGAACCCCTCACATTGGGGCTCACTATATATATTCATTTTATACCCATTTTTTATGTCAGTTATGATAAAAAATTTTAAATAATTCTTGCTTATATTTTTTTGGGGAATTTAACCAATTGATATGTAAATATTTATGAGAAAACTAATGGAGACTATTATAAATAGTACTTATTTGAAAGGATTAAAAGAAATGCATTTTTTCTAAAAAGAATTTATTGGATCTATGGCATTATTCCAAACAGAATGCCTGTTATAGTTGCCATAATGACAACGAGGGAAACATAAGTAACTGTTTTTTTCAAACCTAAAATGTTATATATAACTATCATACTGGGGAGCGATAATGCAGGTCCAGCAAGTAAAAGAGCTAATGCGGGTCCTTTACCCATTCCCGAACCGATTAATCCCTGTAATATCGGCACTTCCGTAAGAGTGGCGAAATACATAAAAGCCCCAACTATAGAAGCGAGAAAATTGGCACGGATAGAATTTCCTCCTACGGCGGTGTAAACCCATGTATTGGGGATAATTCCTTCATTCCCGGGTCTGCCTAAAAGGAAACCGGCTACAAATACGCCCGCAAGTAGTAAAGGAAGGATTTGTTTTGCAAAAGTCCATGTAGAAAAGAACCATTCTTTTGTTTCATCTGTTCCTGTCAAGGTAATGATAGAGAGACCGATAAAACCTGTAGAAAATGCTACTACGGGTTCATGGGGGAATAGAAAGGCAAAAATAATGCATACTATTGCTGTAACAATAATTTTCCACCATTGAATTTCAAACCATAACGCAAGAATAACCCCTAAAATAATTCCTGAGACAGAAGTAAATACCCATTTGTATTGAAACATAACATACCAGAAGCCCGTGTTATTTTCGGGCTTTCCCCAATTCGCAAATACAAGTATTGCTATCATGGATGCAAAGAAAAGGGCGGTTTTCCATAGAGGTCGCTTAGGTTCTGAAACAGGCATATTTGCATGTTTCAGAGTTCGCTGTGTCTCCTCTTTTCGGAAGATGAGGAACATTAACAATCCAATAATGATACTAAACAGGACTGCCCCCACAGCACGAGCAACACCTAATTCCAGTCCTAATATGCGAGCCGTGAGAATGATGGCTAATACATTAATAGCAGGACCTGAATAAAGAAAAGCCGTAGCAGGTCCTAATCCTGCACCCATTTTGTATATACCACTGAAGAGGGGTAATACTGTGCAGGAACAAACAGCCAGAATAGTCCCCGAAACTGACGCAACCCCGTATGCAATAAATTTATTGGCATCAGCGCCGAGATACTTCATAACAGAATTTTGACTGATAAATACTCCAATAGCACCAGCAATAAAAAATGCAGGAACAAGGCACAGTAATACATGTTCTCTTGCATACCATTTAATTAAATAAAGTGCCTCCATCACCGCATTATCAAAACGAGATGTTCCAACAGGTAAAAAATAACAAATGAAAAATGTCAGAGTAATAAAAAATAAAATTTTTCCTTCTTTTTTAATATCCATGTTTAAATTCCTTTATATTATATTCGAGAGATTTTTAACTATTTTTCTGAAGATAAATTTAATATTTCGAACTGCATTTTAGTCTTTTCTATGATAATGTTTTCTACACAGGATAAAAACATAGGGAGACATTTTAATCTCAGGCGATAATATACACGCAAACCTTCTTTTCGGTCCTCTATAATACCTGCTTGTTTTAAAATAGATAGATGTTTTGAGATTGTTGATATATCGTCTTCAATCAGTTCTTGTAGTTCACAGACACATTTTTCATGTTGAGCTAATTCATTAACAATGAAAAGTCGTGTTGAGTGAGAAAGAGCCTTTAATACCTGTGCATGTAATTCATATTTGTCTTTAATTTTTTTGTTCATATTCAATATCCTTAAAGTAACATTGTTGATTATTTGATATAATAGCAAAATAGCCAAATAAATTTCAACTTGGATTTTTTTGTTAAATTGCAAAAGTAATGATTATTTGGTATATGTATTATATAAGATGTTCTATGTCGTATATCCATTTGCAATATAATTTGGTAATTTGGTAAAATAAGAATATCATAACACAAACTTAAGGAGAATAGATATGAAAGAAATTAAAGTATTAGGTCCCGGTTGTATGAAGTGCGTGCAACTATATAACAACGCAAAAACCGCTGCAGATGAACTCAATATTGAATGTGAAATTGAAAAGATTTCTGATATTCAGAAAATCATGGACTATGGTGTTATGATGACACCTGCGTTGGTTGTAGATGGAGAAGTAAAGACAGTGGGAAAAGTTCCGTCTGTTGAAGAAATAAAGAAAATATTAGCGTCATAATCTTTACTTCAATAAGAAAGGAAAAATACATGAAAAATATTATTTCTGTTTTATTAATTCTTTTTGTGTGTATTTCATTAGGTTATCTCGTATATTCAGAGGTAAGAAATAATCGAATTACTGTTTCTGATGTAAAAGCACAAACCGCAGGAAATACATCACAAGAAAATAAAACTTCTCCAACAGATACTGGGGATAAATCAGAAGCCAAGGAAAAGGTTATTGTTTATTATTTTCATGGGACTGCTCGTTGTCCTACCTGTCGAGCTATTGAACAATATGCGAAGGAAGCAATTGAAAATACCTTTAAGAAAGAATTGGAAACAGGGAAATTGGAATTCCGAAGTGTAAATGTAGAGGAGCCACAAAATGAACATTTTATACAGGACTTTCAGTTATCTACACGCTGTGTTGTTGTAGAATGGAATGTAAATGGAAAAGCCCAGGATTGGAAAAGATTGGAAAAGGTTTGGGAACTTATTCATGGGGATAAAACAAGATATTATAACTACATACAAGAAAATGTCCGTGAGTATTTGAAGGGATAAATACGGAATGCAATTTTTAATGGGTCTTTTTTCTGCAGGATACCTTGGTTTTCTGACCTCTATCAGTCCCTGTCCTCTGGCAACAAATATTGTGGCTATTTCCTATATATCCAAGAAAATAACTCATCCCGGACTTGTCCTGTTGAATGGGCTTATTTATTCTTTAGGTAGAACCCTTGCCTATATCATACTCAGTTTTATACTTGTGAAGAGTTTATTGGATATGCCGTTTCTCTCTCATTTTTTGCAAAAATATATGAATAAAATTATTGGACCCCTTCTTATTATTGTGGGAATGTTTTTGCTTGACCTTATAAAGATTAATTTGAATATATCGTTTAAGACAGACAAGTTCAACAAGAAAATTGAAGAATGGGGATTGATAGGTGCTTTTCTGCTCGGATTTCTATTTGCTTTATCTTTTTGTCCAACATCCGCAGCATTGTTTTTTGGGGGATTAATACCATTAGCCACTAAAACAAATTCTGTTTTTAGTGTTCCCTTTTTCTATGGGGTTAGCACGGGCATTCCCGTTATTATCTTTTCTTTCTTAATTTCATTTGGAACATCGAAGGTTAGTAAAGTATACAATTTTTTATCATCAGCGGAGGTTTGGGCGAGAAGGATTACAGGGATAGTTTTTATCCTTGTGGGTGTTTATTTTACTCTTATTAATGTGTTCAAGATAAGTTTTTTCTGAAAGAGTGATACATGGGCTCTTGCCTGTTAAATTAATGGGACAAATGGGACCGATGGGACAAATGAGACCAAAGGGGCTGATGAGACGAATGTTACCGATAGGACAAATGTTTTACAATAGAAACAGGTATTTCATTGTATTTATAAATCCCACCGATATTTACCAGTTAACATATAGTCTATAAAGAAGAAAAACAGAGTATGTTAAGTTTTTTAATATTCACTTCTTCATTCATATTTTTGGTGTTCTTCATGGTTTAAAAAGCCATGTGTTAACTATGTACTATATCTTCAATTTACATTTGTCTTATCCGTTTCAT
>DAOSUS010000097.1 GCA_035378955.1 Candidatus Hydrogenedens sp.
TCATTACCAATTCTTCCATAGAGGTATTGCCGGCTCTTTCTCCTATTCCATTTACTGTGCATTCGATTTGTCTTGCGCCACCTTCTAAAGCAGCCAGAGCATTGGATACGGCTAAACCCAAATCATTATGATTATGACAAGAAAAGATAACATTTTCTGGAGGTTGGACTTTTTCTATTACATAGGCGAACATATCTTTAATTTCACTGGGGGTTATATAGCCTACCGTATCGGGCAAATTAATCACATCTGCACCTGCATCAATAGCAACTTTTGTTAGTTCTACCAGGAAATCCCATTCGGAACGAGTTGCATCCTCAGCAGAAAATTCTACTCGTGGTATCAAACTTTTAGCAAGTTTAACTGCCTCTTTGGCTCTTTCCAAAACCTGCTTAGGAGACATTTTTAATTTATATTCCATGTGGATTGGAGAACTTGCAATAAAGGTGTGTAATGTGGATTTCTCTGCAGGTTTTAATGCCTCCGCAGCACATTTAATATCTTCATCTAATGCTCTTGCAAGACCTGCCACACGGCATTTTTTTACTGCTTTAGCGATTTTTTGAACGGCTTCAAATTCTTGTTTGGATGCAATCGGGAAACCGGCTTCTATGGTATCAACACCTAATTTTTCTAATTGCAAAGCCATTTGCAATTTTTCTTGCACATTCATACTTGCGCCGGGCGATTGTTCTCCATCTCTTAATGTCGTGTCAAAAATCTCAAATTTAGTATTCATAAATTTATACTCCTAAAATTATCTCATTTCTTTTTGATTAGGGTAACATTGAAAATGATTATATTATATCATAAATAATTTTAATGATTTGATATTAATAACTTATATAGGAAACGAATTCCCCAGTATCTCTATTCCTGATTTTTTGAATAAATCTCTGCATTTCTCTTAATTCTATTAATCCCTGATTTTTTTATTGGAGTTTTACCAAAATAATTATTAAATTCTGAATTCTCCATATTTGAAATTTTTTCTGTATCTATTTCATCTATTATACAAAGGTCCTCATTTTTTATGTTGGTTTTGTTCTGGTTCCAAGGACAAACCTCCTGACAAATATCACAGCCATAAATTGTATTTTTTATGTATTTTTGTATATCTAATGGTATTTCATTTCTGTTTTCTATGGTATGGTAGGATATACATTTCCTACAATCAATATAACCATTTTTATTTATGGCTCCTGAAGGACATGCTTTTATACATCTATCACATTCACCGCAACGATTTTCTATCTCTTTTTCTGGTAATAAAGAAATGTTTGTTGATAAAATTCCTAAAAGAAGCCATGAACCTAATTGGGGATTGATGATGAGTGAATTTTTCCCTTGCCAACCAATCCCTGCACGAACTGCCCATATCTTCTCGTGAACGGGTCCTGTATCAACAGATATTTTGAATTTTGCTCCCTCGATAATTTCCGATAAGAACGAAACAATCTGTTTTAACTTTTTGCCTATTAATATATGATAATCATAACCATGGGCATACATTGCTATTTTCTTATTATCACAAGGGTGTAGATAGTTGTAAGCAAATACAATTACCGATTTTGCATCAGAGAACCATTTAAGTACTTCCTCTCTCATTAAAACATTTTTTTCAAACCATTGCATATCGGCGTGGCAACCCATTTGTACCCATTGTCTTAAATTTGAAACTGTATTTTGTTGTTTTACTTCGGCTACTCCCCACACTGCAAAACCAATTTTCTCTGCTATTTCACTGATTTTTGATTTAATTTCTTCTTGAAGTTTTATATCCTTATTTATTTCTTCTACTTTGTATTTTTTCACTGGAACATTCTCTTCTACTCTTTTGTTTATTTTAATAAGAAAGGTAACTTCTATGAAACCTATTGTTATATATGATGATTCATGCAAAATGTGTACAAACTTTGTAAATTATATAAAGAAAAAATCAGATACAGTAAATAGTGAATTAGAATTTCTTCCTATATCTGAGATAAAAAATAAATCAGATATAGTAAATATAGATGAACAACAATTACAAAAATCTGTTCATCTTGTCGTTAATGGACAAAAAACACTTTCTCAATTTCAAGCAATACAGGAAATTTGTCGTAGGGTTAATATTTTTCACTCTCTTTATCAAATCAAATCACCTCTATTGATATTTTTATTAAACTTGTTTTATAAATTTATCGCAAAACATCGGAAAAATTTTCTTTTCCAACATTTATCTCAACTACTATTCAAATCCCATAATTAAATATATCTTTAAACCTATCTCGTATTAATTATTAATTCTATCCTATTTTTTATTTATAATATATAAACTTTTCATATCATATTTATTAAGGGGATTAATTATGAATTTAAAAAAATTACCAGTATATCCATATTGTTTTGTTTGTGGGACGCAAAATTCGTCCGGTCTTCAAAGTCAATTTTTTATCCAAGACCAATATACCTTACTCCCTGTCCGTTTTACAGATAAACATACAGGATACCCTGGATTTGCCCATGGTGGAGTTGTTTCTTCTGCAATGGATGAAACAATGGCATGGTCTTCTGCAAGATATTTTAAAAGAATGTGTGTTACAGCAGAATTTACAGTTCGATTTTTAAAACGAGTGCCCTTAAATAAAGACCTTTTAGTAAAAACATGGATAACAAAGGGACACCGTCTTATGGCAACTACAGAAGGGGTTCTTATAGATAAAGAAACTGAAGGAGTCCTTGTTCGTTCCTGGGGTAAGTTCATGCCTATATCTGATGAAGAGACACAAATTGTAGACCATTACTTGATATATGACGAAAATACAGAAAAAATATTTAGCAATTCCCATAACACCTGATTAAGAGAATGTTTATGAAACCGCATTTAAAACCAATACTTTGGGATAATAGAAAATTACATATTATAGACCAAACATTATTGCCGGGCGTCTTAAATCATATACCTATTACAACATTAAAAGAGGCTGAAGATGCTATTAAATTATTAAAGATTCGCGGTGCTCCTGCTTTAGGTATTTTTGCAGGGTTTGCTTTGCTATCTATAGTTATTCATGAAAAGCCTAAAAATGTTTTGGAAGCAATACAAATAATTAAACATTCTGCAGAGGCAATAAAAAAAACAAGACCTACTGCGGTTAATTTATTTTGGGCAACAGATAGAATATTAAGAGTAGTAAATAATTCTTCTAACGACACCTTGAATAGTCTTTTAAATAAGATGGAGCAGGAGGCATTAAATATATATCAGGAAGAAACGAAAGCATGTCAACAAATAGGAATTTATGGAAACTCCTTAATAAAAAATTCTACAACAATTCTAACTCATTGTAATGCCGGGGCTTTAGCAACCGGGGAATATGGAACAGCCCTATCCCCTATTTATATTGCTAATGAAGAAGGGAAATCCGTGCGTGTATATGCTGATGAGACAAGACCACTTCTTCAGGGTGCACGGTTAACTGCATGGGAATTGCAATATGCAGGAATACCTGTAACCCTGATTTGTGATAATATGGCTGGGCAAGTAATGAAAGAAAAAAAGATAGATATGGTTATTGTAGGTGCTGACCGAATAGCAAGGAATGGAGATACGGCAAACAAAATCGGAACTTATTCGCTTTCAGTTTTAGCAAAATATCATGGTATACCCTTTTATATTTCTGCTCCTTCTTCTACTTTTGATTTGAGAATTTCGAATGGTTCTCAAATACCTATTGAAGAACGAAATTCAGATGAAATATGTTTTTTTAATAACAAAAGAATTGCTCCAGAAGGTATCTCTATATATAATCCTGCATTTGATGTTACACCGTCAGAAAACATTACTGCTTTTATAACAGAAAAAGGGATAATTTATCCTCCTTTTGATAAAACTATCTCCAGAACTATGGGTAATCAGAATGAAAAAGAATGAAATTCACATAACGAATAATCTTTGTATTCCTTCAGACAAACTATTATTGATAGCAGGACCATGTGTAATTGAAAGTAGAGAACATACTCTATTTTTAGCAAAAGAAATAAATGAAATATGTAAAGAATTAGATGTACATTTTATTTTTAAGGCTTCTTTTGATAAAGCAAATAGAAGCCACATAGATGCTTATCGGGGTCCCGGTATAGAACAAGGTTTAAATATCTTAAAAGAGGTAAAAGAAAAAATTCGGGTCCCTGTATTGTCCGATATACATGAACCATGGCAAGCCCCAATTTGTGCTGATGTGCTTGATGTAATACAAATACCTGCTTTCCTTTCTCGTCAAACAGATTTACTCTTATCTGCTGGGTACACACAAAAACCAATTAATATAAAGAAAGGACAGTTTATTGCCCCATGGAATATGAAAGAAGTCATAGAGAAAGTATTATCAACAGGAAACAGAAATATCCTTTTAACAGAACGAGGAAATTCTTTTGGATATAATCAACTGGTTATGGACCCTTGTTCAATCCCTATTATGTCCGAATTCGGTTTCCCTGTTATTATAGATGCCACCCATAGCGTTCAAAAACCGGGTGCAGGTATAAAAGGTTCCGGTGGTAATCGGGAATTAGCTCCTTACATTGCTAATGCAGGTATTGCTGTAGGGGCAGATGGTATCTTTGTTGAAGTCCATGACAATCCCGAAAAGGCACTATCCGATAGTTCTAATTCTATTTGTTTATCTGATCTACCTACTTATCTCAAGCGTTGGAAAGCACTTTTTAATTGTATCAAGGGAGGTGTTAAATGAGAAATATAGGGAAACAGGTTTTAATTTTAGAAGCACAAGCCCTACAAAAAGCAAGTGAACGATTAGGCGTTGAGTTTGACCAATGTGTCCATTTACTTCGTAACACGAAGGGAAGAATTATTGTAACAGGATTGGGAAAATCAGGACTTGTGGGAAAAAAAATCTCAGCCACATTTGCCTCTTGTGGTTATCCTTCGATTTTTATCCATGCAACAGATGCTGTTCATGGCGACCTCGGTAACATAACCGAAAATGATGTCGTTATAGCAATTTCTTACAGTGGAGAAACTACAGAGGTTATTAATTTAATTCAATTTATTAAAAGGATTGGGGCTAAATTAGTAGGAATATGTGGTAATTTAAAGTCTCAATTGGCTCAGTATAGTGATGTAGTATTAGATATATCTGTTGATAAAGAAGCGTGTCCCATAGGACTTGTTCCAACTGCATCAACAACATTAACATTAGCTATAGGTGATGCTCTTGCTGTGGCTTTAATGGAAATAGATGGCTTTAATGAAGAAACTTATAGGAAATATCATCCTGGAGGACAAATTGGTAAAAAATTGTTGAAAGTAAAACATCTAATGCACACAGGGATTGAAATACCTATTATTAATTTTACAATGACAATGGACGAGACTATTAAAGAAATATCAAACAAAGGATTAGGAATGGTTGCTGTTATAGATGATAATCAAAAGGTGGTAGGTATAATTACAGATGGAGATTTAAGAAGGCTTTTACAAAGATATGGAAATTTTCTAAAAATGATGGCAAAAGACTGTATGCATTCACCTCCTATTTGTATATTCCCTGATACTTTGGCAACCGAAGCACTGAAAATCATGGAAACCAATCGAATCACTTCCCTTATCGTTGTAAATGAAGAAAATAAATTATTAGGCGTACTTCATTTACATGATTTATGGCGGACAGAAATGTTTTAAGTTCTATTTTACTTTCTAATATATTTTTTCTATAATAGACATCAAATTTTTAATAATAAAGGTTATTTTTTTAGAAAAGGAAAATAATATTTTTTGAAATTGGAATTGTGGCAAGTTTAATATCATTGACTACAATTATAATTCCTTTATATAGATTAATATATGCTTTACTTATATATTGTTCTTATAAATAGAGCATAAAAACCATTTTTAACTATTTTATTATTTATGATTATAAATTTTATTTTATGTATGTGCTAAATTATTACATTTTTTGTTATAATGTACACAGTAAATAAATATTTTACATATCATCTTAAATATTTTGAAATATGTAAACAATATAGATAAAGGATTTTTATATAAGGTTTTATGGAGTCAAAAAACAATAACGGATTATCAGAAATAGAAAATGTAGTTGCAATTGATGGTCCTGCAGGAGCAGGGAAAAGCACCGTTGCCCGTCTTGTAGCCAGAGAATTAGGTTTTCAATATTTAGATACAGGAGCCATGTATCGTGCTGTTACATGGTGGGCAATTCATTCGAATATTGATATAGATAATCCACAAGTAGTAGCAGAACATACCAAAAAGATAGATTTGAAATTAACTCCTACGGAAGAGGGAATGCGAGTTGAAGTTGGAGGAAAGGACATAACCCATGAGATTAGGACACCAGAAATCACAAGAGTAATATATAAGTTGGATGAAAATCCTTATGTAAGAGAACATCTTGTATATTTACAAAGGTTATTTGCTTTAGAATATCCTACAGTAGCAGAAGGTAGAGATATGGGAACTGTAGTATTTCCCAAAGCAAAATGTAAATTTTATTTAGATGCTCAACAAGAAGTGAGAGCCCAAAGACGGCAAAAAGAATTGGAAAAGAAAAATATTATCATACCTCTGGATAAATTGTTAGAAGAAATCATTGAACGCGACAGAAGAAATATACAGAGGGAACATTCTCCCCTACGCAAGGCTGATGATGCTATTTTTATAGATACATCTTTCCTGAGCATAGAAGAAGTTTGCAAAAAAATTATTGACATCGCACGAGAACGGTTAAAGAAATGAACGATATTCTACAAAATACAGTTTGGAAAATTAGCACATGGAACCATGAAAAGGTAGATTTTTTATCAAATTCTTTGGAAATTCCTCCCATTATTGCACACCTTTTAATAAATCGCGGGATTGATACACCCAATAAAGTAGAAGAATTTTTTAAACCTTCGGTAAAACAAATTATATCCCCTTTCTCTTTAAAAGGAATGGATAGTGCCGTTGAACGCATTATGGAAGCAAAGAATAAAGGGGAAAAGATATGGGTATTTGGGGATTATGATGTAGATGGTATTGCTGGAACGGCATTACTTACGCGTGGATTAAAAAGGTTTGGTATTCAAAATGTTTATCCCTTATTACCAGAACGGTTGTCAGATGGCTATGGTTTAACCTCTGAAATTGTTGAAAAGGCTTACTCCGAATCTGTTCGATTAATTATAACTGTTGATAATGGTATTTCCACAATTCCTGCCAGTTTGAGAGCAAAGGAGTTAGGGATTGACTTAATTATAACCGACCACCATATCCCTTCCGAAGAACTTCCTCTTGCAAAAAGTATAATCAATCCTCGGTTGGAAGACCCGGAACATCCCAGTGCTAATTTATGTGGAGCAGGAGTTGCATTTAAATTAGCATTGGCTTTGAATGGTTCTCCAAACGATTTGGACCTTGTAGCATTAGCCACGATAGCGGATGTTATGCCATTAACAGGAGAAAATAGAACGCTTGTTTCTTTAGGATTGAAACATTTGTCAAAATATAAAAGAATTGGATTGCGAGCATTAGCAGAAATGTCCAACATCAATTTAGATGATATGGATGTAGAAAAAATTTCTTACGGTTTAGCACCTCGAATAAATGCGGCGGGAAGATTGGATAATGCTTTTAAATCTTTAGAACTTTTGTTGTGCGAAAATGATGATAAGGTATTAGATTTATCTCAAGAACTCATAAAAGCCAATGAAGAACGAAAAAATATAGAAAATGAAATTTTAAATGATGCCATATCTGAAATTGAGGCTTATATAGAAAAAGATGCTCCTGCCATTGTTTTAACTCGTAGAAACTGGCATCAAGGAATTATAGGACTCGTTGCCAGTAGATTGGCACATCGCTATTCGGTTCCTGTTGCCTTAATAACAGTAGATGAAAAAGGTATAGCCAAAGGTTCTATTCGCAGTATATATGGTATTGACATAATTCAGATATTAAATCAATGTAAACATATATTAGAACAATATGGTGGGCATAAACTTGCAGCAGGTTTTACATTGATTGAAGAAAACATTCCTCTCTTTAAAGAACATATAAAAGACTTATTAGCTCAGGAAAAATCTAAAGAAAAGGAAATGGTTACATTAGATATTGATTGCGTTATTAATTTTTCACAAATAGATTCTTCCCTTTTACAATGGTTACAACGGTTCGAACCCACAGGCTTTGGAAATCCTCCTCCTCTTTTTTGTTCAACAAATGTAGAAATTATTCCACATACTGTGCAAATATTTAAAGACCTTAATGTCCGAATGGCAATGAAACAAGATAATCGTCTTTTCTACGGGATGGGTTATTATTTAGCAGAACGCTTCTTTAAGGAAGCCAATACTAAAAAAGTGGATGTCGCTTATACGCCCAAAATTTCAACATCAAAGATTTATGGTGGTTGCAAATTACAAATAAAAGATTTTAGACCTTCAAATTAGGTATGATTTTATTATACATATTTTATTTATAATTATAAATAAAATTTAGGAATCTACATTTGGTTGAATTTAACAAGAAAAGGAATACGAATTTAAATAAACGGATAGCGCCCCGTACCCCATCAAATCGTCATTGTTTGATGTGGGCAAAAGATAGCCCTGACATTAAAAAAAAAGGTGTTATTCTGGATTTAAATATATATGGAATAAGAGTTCGAACAGCAGAAATATATGAAATTGGTCAAGAGTTATATATACAGATGATGAAAGATGAAGAATATAAAAATAATTTAGGTGTGCCAATTATAGCCGTTATTGTTCGTTCTTCTTCTGTTGATAACAATTTTATAGATTATGGTATGAAACGAGTTTTAACAGAAATAAAAAAAACAGATAGACGAGGACAACTTTTCGTTAATCCTTCTATAAATACACCTAAAAAAACAAATACAATAAATGATATTCTTAAAAAAAAGAATCCATAATGGAGATTTGCTATGAATAAATATAAGGTATTGGTGGTTGATGATGAACCCGATGTTGTAGAATTGTTAGAACGGACATTAAAGACAGAAGGATTCCAGGTAATTTGTGCTTATGATGGTATCTCTGCCCTGGACTTAGTTTCAACAGAGAAACCCGATTTAATTCTTTTAGATTTAATGATGCCCATGATGAGTGGATATGAGGTATGTGAACAAATAAAATCAAATCCGCAAACACAATCTATTCCAGTAATATGTGTAACTTCCGCTCATACACCGGATGCTCGGGCACATAGTTTACAGATTGGTGCTTCTGATGTCGTTACAAAACCTTTTTATCCCAGTGAACTTATTGCGCGGATTAAAAGACAACTTCAACCTCGCGAATGAAACTATTTTGATTGCAGGGTTTGTTTATCGTTATATTAGGGTAATACTATAATGATTTTAGAGTAAAGGGGATAAAAGTGACGATACCTAACTTATTAACATTTTTTAGAATTTTACTCATACCTATTTTCTTAATAGTGATAACATTTTATACAAAAGAAACATCCTATTTGCGTTATGTAGGTTTTGGTATATGTGTTATAGCAATAATAACAGACTTATCAGATGGTTATATTGCAAGAAAGTTTAATCTTTGTTCCGAATTAGGAGCACGATTAGACCCACTTGCAGATAAACTTGCTGTGAATTTAAGCCTTGCATTTATTGCTTCAAATACATCATTTGAATATCCTATACCTTTATGGTTTCCACCTCTTGTATTATTCAGAGATACAGTTCTTGTTGTGGGAACCTATCTTATTAGCAGAAAACTGACACAGGTAAAGGTGTCGCCGCGTTTTTGGGGTAAAATTACATCTTTTGTTTTATCTCTATATATTGCTATTGTTCTTTTACAGATAGAAATATTGGTTCTTATTTTTTTGATACTATCTACTATTCTAACTTTATTATCTCTTTTTGACTACCTATGGGTAGGAATTCGTTTTGCCTTAAATTATCGAACAACCAATGGATAAACCATTTCCTAAATTACCTATAATCGCTATTTGTGGCAGACCTAATGTCGGTAAATCTACCTTGTTTAATCGTATAGCAGGTAGAATGCAGGCTATTGTGCTGGATAAATCTGGAATTACACGAGATAGATATGAAACTATTGTAAATTATAAAGACAAACATTTTATTCTTGTTGATACAGGTGGTATTGTAGATGAGTGGAGAGATTCTATTACTGGGAAAGTTCAACATCAGGTTCGAAAAGCCTTAGAATCTGCCGATATTGTATTAATGGTCACCAACGGGAGGGAAGAATTAACTGCCATTGATTTTGATGTTCGTGATTATGTAAAAAAATTAAACAAACCGACACTCCTTATAGCTAATAAGATTGATGATGATAAACATATCTTAAATACAGTTGACCTATATCAATTAGGGTTGGGAGAACCCATTGCTGTTTCTTCTTTACATGGAACAGGAATTGAGACTCTTTTAGATACACTTTATAATCTTTTGCCTGAACAAAATATCGCTCTTGATAAAATTACAAATGAAAATAAACAAATAAAAATCGCAATAATTGGGAAACCTAATGTTGGAAAATCTTCACTGGTAAACGCTCTTTTAGATGATGAGCGAGTAATTGTTGATGAGACACCGGGAACAACCCGAGATGCTATTGATATTCCATTTACCTGGAAAGGGAATGATTATATTTTAATAGATACAGCAGGTATGAGAAGGAAAGCCCATTTGCGAGAAGCCGTAGAATTCTATAGTGTCCATAGGACATTAAAGTCCGTGCGCAGGTCGGATATTGTTCTCGTTCTTATCGAAAGTTCAGAAGGTATAACAGACCAGGATAAAAAAATTATAGGTTATGCAGTAGAACAAGGAGTAGGGATTGTCATTGGATTTAGCAAATGGGACTTAGTTCCAGATAAAAAGGAGTATGCTTATATTTTACAGCAACAAGTCCAAAGAGAATTGCCTCATCTTGACTATATTCCTACGGTTCATTTATCTGTAATACAAAACAAACAAAAATACTTTAATGAATTATTTAAAACAATTAACAAAGTCCAGGAAAATACTCTATTCCGTGTTCCTACTTCTGAACTCAATCAATTTATTACAGAACTCAAAACAAGCCACCCTGCCCCTACCAAGGGTGGAAAAAGAGCAAAGATATACTATGGAGCACAGGTTAGTGTAAAACCGACTAAATTTTTATTATCTGTTAATCAAAGTAGGCTATTTCATTTTAGTTATCTTCGTTATATAGAAAATTCGATTAGGGAGAGGTATAATTTTATTGGGGTTCCGATTAAAATACAATTGCAAGAAGGAGATAAATAATGGAATTCAAGGTTAT
>DAOSUS010000098.1 GCA_035378955.1 Candidatus Hydrogenedens sp.
TTCCCTACCAGTAATGGTTCTCTACAAACAACCTATTCTGGTGGAGATATAACCGGGGATATATTTATAACGAAACTCAACCCTACTGCTAACAATCTTTTATTTTCTACATTTTTAGGAGGCTCTGCAGATGATAGTGCTACATCTATAAAAATTGACGAACAAAGAAATATTTATATAACAGGAATTACTTCTTCATCGGATTTTCCTATAACTACAAATGCGTTTCAAACATCTAACGCTGGTGGAAGAGATGCTTTTATAACAAAAATTAATTCTGATGCAACTGAATTAATTTATAGTTCTTATATAGGAGGCAGTGCTGATGAAAGCATCATGGACTTTGCATTTTTACCTGACAATAGCCTTGTCTTAACGGGCTGGACACAATCAACGAACTTTCCTGTAATAGGAATATCATCACTGAATTCCACATTTAGCGGTGGTGGATTGGATGGTTTTTTATTTAAATTTAATTCATCATTTCAACCTATATGGAGTGGATTTATTGGGACAAGCGGTATAGATATTTGCAAAACAATAAAAATCTTTGGTGAGGATATTATTTTAGGAGGATACACATCTTCAACGAGATTTCCAACAATTCAAGGTTCATTTCAGGTTTCTTACGGGGGCGGAAATTATGATTCTTTTATCATGAAACTTTCAGGCAATAATGCATCCATAATATCTTCCACCTATCTTGGAGGAAGCCTCATTGACCTATGTCAGGCTTTAACATGTGATACTTATGGGAATGTATATATTACAGGGGAAACTTCTTCAAACAATTTTCCTGTTACAATTTCATCATTTCAGGTTGGATATGGTGGAGGAGAAAGGGATGTTTTTATTGCAAAAATGGCTCCTAATTTAGACCAGATAATTTTCAGTACTTATTTAGGAGGAAGTAAAACAGAAGCAGGGCTTGGAATTGGATTGGATGCGGTTTCACGAGTATATGTTGTTGGTTATACATATTCAGGAGATTTTCCTGTAATACCGGGAACATTACAACCGTCTTATGGCGGTAATCAGGATACCTTTTTTGCATGCTTAAATCCGAATGGAAATACCTTGAAATATAGTACTTTCTACGGAGGAAAAGGAGAGGAAAAAGCACGGTCTGTTTATATTTCCAATTCCAATGTAATGTATATGGTGGGAGAAACTGCATCCAATCTATTACCTATAACATCAGGAACTTTTCAGACCAGTTTTGGAGGAGGAACCCTTGATGGTTTCCTCGCCTGTATTGATGTATCATCTCCTACCAATGAAGGGGAAGGGCAAACCGAAGGAACTATAGAAGGCACTTCCGAAGGTTCAATCGAAGGAGAAGGATTAAGGGTATGGTTGATAGCACCTGTGGAACGGACTATAAATGAAGGAGGAACAACCACTTTTATTATTGGTGTATCGGGTTATCTGGGAACAGTAAATTATCAATGGCAGTTTAAGAGTATTGTAGGTGAAGAATATATACCTATTCTAAACAGTAATAGTCCGATGTTAACATTACGAAATATTCAATTTACTTCCTCAGGTTTTTATCGTTGTAGGGTGAGTGATTCTTTAGGCACAGTATTTTCTTCTTCCTTTAAGTTAATGGTTCTACAAACATCAGAAGGTGCAACGGAAGGGATATCAGAAGGAAATTTAGAAGGGGTTGGAGAAGGTATTCAAGAAGGAATTACTGAAGGAATGGAAGAAGGTTCGGTAGAAGGAATAGCCGAAGGACAAATGGAAGGTATTGTAGAAGGTTCAATGGAAGGAGGTATTTCCGAAGGTGAAGGGACAACAGAAGAAGGATTGATAGAAGGAGAAGGGGCTTTTTATCCTTGCGGTTTTGAGGTAAATGGAGCAGAAACCCATAGTCTCTTAAAAGACAAGGCTCAAAATTTGTATTATATCTATGTCCCTAATGAAGGGACATTGAACGACCTTATTGTTAATATTTCTCTAACTCATGATAATTTACAGCAAATACTAATACAAATTGTTTCCCCCCGTGGGACAGAAGTCTTCTTGCTTATTTACCCTACACAAGGTGGAACTGCATTACTAAATACAAGTTTTGATGATAATGCAGAAGTAAGTATTACGGACGGAGTTAGTCCTTTTACAGGGAATTATAAGCCCATTGGGTACTTGGGAGTTTTACGGGGAGAAAGTTTGCAAGGCACATGGATGTTACGGATAGTAGATTCTGAAACAGGTGGCAGAGGTTATCTGGAATCATGGAAATTATTGTTTAATACATACGCCTGTCCAGAAGAAGGAAATATAGAAGAAGGTGAGGTT
The DNA here is from genome assembly GCA_035378955.1 of Candidatus Hydrogenedens sp. Taxonomy (NCBI): domain Bacteria; kingdom Pseudomonadati; phylum Candidatus Hydrogenedentota; class Candidatus Hydrogenedentia; order Candidatus Hydrogenedentales; family Candidatus Hydrogenedentaceae; genus Candidatus Hydrogenedens; species Candidatus Hydrogenedens sp. Next base: position 2,305 of record DAOSUS010000098.1, read on the forward strand.
GTAACATATCATTCTGCAGATACAGACAAAAATTATTCCTTTTCTCTTGTTGAAGTATTGCGGGTAATACAAATTTTTAATTTTGGCAGTTATCACTGTGATATTAATGGTGAAGATGGTTATGGATTAGGTATAGGTGAACAAAATTGTAATCGTCATAGTTCTGATTATTCAGAACCTTATTGGTCTATTACTTTCCATGAACTATTACGATTAATCCAGTTATTCAATATAGGTGGTTATTCTCCTTGTCAGGATACGGAAGATGGTTTTTGCCCTATTCAATAGTATTTATGCTACTTCTGAAAAGCCTATTTCTAATAAATTGGTAGCAATACGAAAACGCTCAGATGACTTTTCCGCTCCTAAAACCACCGCTATAACTCTGGATTTGTTTCTTCGGGCTGTTGCAACAATACAATGTCCCGCCAATTTTGTATATCCTGTTTTTAAGCCATCACATCCTACATACATGGAAAGCAAATCGTTTGTATTATTTCTTTCTATATTCTCTTCTTGAATAACAAATTTTTTCTTGGATGTCCACGAGAGTAAAACAGGCAATCTACAACATTCTATAGCAAGTGTAGCAAGGTCTTTTGCAGTTGTTCTATCTAAATCTCTCCCACTTTTTATGGGATATCCATTTACAGTAAAGTATTTTGTATTTTTCATTCCTAACTTCTTTGCCATAGAATTCATATCTTCTATACATTCGCTTTCTGAACCCCACAAATATTCCGCTACTGTCACCGCAGATGTATTTGATGAAATAATGGCGATGGCATCCATTAAGTATCCCAATGTATATCTTTTGTCCGTTGCGAATACCATATCCAAATTATTCTGTGGAAAGATTGTTCTTTTGGGAATAACTTCATCTCCCAATTTTATTTCTTTACTATTTATCTTTAGTGCAACTAAATACATAAGCATTAATTTAACTAAACTTGCCGGGGGAGAGATAACATCTGCATTATCTTCAAATATTATTTTCTTACTGTTTGCATTAACACATATTTTTTTAATGATTTTATCATGTTTTATTGGAGGCGAATATTTTGTCTTTCTTTTCGCTGTAGCCGCAAACAAAAAGGATTGAAAAACAAAACTCCTACGACTGATGGTATTATTTTCTTCCTGCATTTATCTGTCTCTTTAATTCAATACTACTTTAATCTCTTTTTGGATATCTAAGATATTTATTAAATCTTCAAAAAGGAAAGGTTTCTTTATTATATCAACATCCGTGCCCATTCCTTCTATTAAACCCTTAGATTGATTATTTGAAATTAAGAATATTTTTTTATGACCCTCTCCTAATTTTTTTAACTTTTCTATCTCTTCTTCTTTCATATAATCAAAATCAATTACAAGATTTGCAGATGAAAATCTCAATATAGAAGAAACAACATTTTCGAAACTATCTGTAGTTAAACAAGGAATTCGATAATAATTCATCATTAGGTTTAAAAATTCTCTCAAGGTACTTTCCGGTTCATAAATGACAACTACTTTTTCCTTTTCTTTTTCCTTCCTATCACTGTCAATTATCTTTTTAACCTGTTCGCCTTGTTTTATTTTTTGAATTATTTTTAATAGGTAATTTACAGAAAAAGGTTTTTTAACAAAGAGGATATTCTCCGAATAATTTTTCTGATAGGACTTTGATATATTGATACTTTCATCAATAATCAACAATATGAAAGTATTATCTAATAATGGATGTTCCTCTATAATATTTAGTAATGAAACAATATTATCGAACTCCTTTTCATAGGTATTTATTAGAATTACTTCAGGTAATGCTTCATTCACAAATCGAATTGATTCGTATATGTTTTTTACCCATAGAATATCCTCTTCGCTTCTCCCAAATATTCTCTGGAAAATATCAAATAATACTGACTCATTATCAACGATTAGAATTTTTTCTATGTTGTCTTTTTGTATAATGTTTTCTTTTTTTCCATCGTAAAATACGCAGTCGGGCAGAATTATTGTAAATTTACTGCCTTCCCCAAGGACACTTTCAACAGAAATCTTTCCATTATGGGTCTCAACAATACCTTTTGCAATAGACAATCCGATACCTGTTCCTTCATATTTTCTTGTAGGCGAACTATCTACCTGAAAAAACTTCTCAAATATTTTTTCTTTATATTCTGGGGGAATTCCAATTCCTGTATCTGAAACGGATAATTCAAATGCTCCTTCGTTATTTATAGATATACTAATTTCTATCCTTCCCTCTGTATTCGTAAACTTAACTGCATTATTAAGTAAGATACCTAATACCTGACTGATTTTCTCTTTGTCTGCCCAAATATATATATCCTCATTATCGTATTTTTCTATAAGATTTATTTGCTTGGCAATAATCTTAGGGTTATTAAAAGATACATTTTCCTTAATAAGTTCTTTTACAGAAAAAAGTTTTTTCTTTATTTGTAGCCCTTTTATTTCTATTCTGCTGAATTCTATCATCTCGTTTACCATTCGTAACAATCTTTCTACATTTCTTTGCATAACTTCTATAGCATTTTTTTGTTGCTCTGTTATGGGACCTAAAGTATTTTGTAAGAACATTTCTATATACCCTTTTATTGTGCTTATAGGGGTTCTCAACTCATGACTTACATTGGATAAAAAAGCATCTTTATTTTTTCCATACTGTTTTAATTCTTCATTTAGTTTTTCCAATTGTATTGTTCTCTCTTCCAATTCATTTTGCATTTTCTTCTGAAGGGTCAAGTCAGAAACTACCAGAGAATATCGCACCTCTTCTATGTTTTCATTCGGTATAACAGAGACAGAAACAAGGGTAGGCACTTCTTTTTCGTCCGATGTGATAAATGCAATTTCTCTTCGTTTTTCTATATCCACCATTTCTAACAGGGGAATCAACCTTATTACCTCAGCACTTTCTAAAAACTCATAAATATAATGTTCTAAAACTTGTTCCATCTGTCTATTTATCATCTTACAAAAGCATTCATTAACCATTACAATTTTATGATGGATGTCTAACAACAGGAATCCTTCATTCATAGTCATAATTAATTTTTTTAAGTTTTCTTCAGACTCACGCAATTTTCTTGTCTGTTCATCAACTCTCATTTTTAATTCATCTGCATATTTCTGGACTTTGGCAGATAACACTTTAAGTTCGGTAATATCTTTTACTGTTGCAAGAGTTGCTTGATGTTTTCCTTTTTTGTCAAATATGGGCGTTCCATGAATCCAGAAATATTTTTTTTGGTTATTTACTTCTAATTCGACCTCATATTCTCCACTGATTCCATAACTTCGTGTTAACCAGTTTTCCTCTATAGCACTTATATTATAACGACGCACCATATCCGCGATGCTGAAGCCAATTATTTCTTGTCTTGTAATAGATATGAACCTACAGAATTGCTCATTTACATCAACAACTATGCCATCCGGATTGCTCAATACATAACCTTCTGAAATATGGTCGGCAAGGGTCTTAAATCGCTCTGCTAATTCGTCAATATTTTCTTCACGACGGATAAGAATAATTACAAATGATAATATCCCTAAAAGAAAGCTGCCTAATCCTATAAGTTCTGACAATCGGCGAATCTCATCAGGTAAATTATCGTACCAATATAGATTCAATGATGTTTTTGAAATTATCCATATACCTGAAGTAAATAGTAATACAATTCCACCCACAAGAACGGACTTCTCTCCTGTCGAAAATCGATATTTATTTAACATAGTAATGGTTATAAAAGAGGGTAATGCAATAGAAAGTGAAGCGGTAATAAATCTTGTATTAGGTGTATTCATTATTTCCTGGGAAATAAACAATCCCCCGAAACCAAAGATAAAAGGTATAAATAAAGAAACAATTTTTTCATGAGATTTACTTAACTTTAAAAATTCCTTCATTTTGTATCCTTTTCTAACTTTATCTTATTTTTGATAATATCCTTCACCAACTTATCACATCGCTCATTTTGGGGGTGTTGACTATGCCCTTTTATCCATTCCCAAGTAACCTCATGCTTTTCAACTAATTCTGCCAGTTCATTCCATAAATCAATATTTTTGACTGTTCCAGAACTTGTTTTCCATCCTTTTTCCACCCAAGATTTTAGCCATTCCGACATTCCCTTTTTTAAATATTCTGAATCAGTATAAATAACAACTTTACAACGCTTTTTAAGTGCTTTTAATCCTTCAATAGCCGCCTTTAATTCCATGCGATTGTTTGTTGTATTTTCATCATATCCCGTTAATATTTTCTCCTTATCGCCGTAAATTAATATTACTGCCCATGCCCCTCTTCCTGGATTGGGAATACATCCTCCATCGGTAAATATTTCCACATAAGGAATACCTGTTTTATTTTCGACTTCATTCACATTAGTTTCCCTCTATTTCTTCTATCCACTTATCATTCCGATATTTCTTTGCCAATTCTTTTACTGTCATACCTTCTTTATTCTTTTCTTCCATCGGAATTCCAACCGTTTTTAAGTACTTACCTATATTTACTGTTCCAAATATAGCCGAAGTATGTAAGGGAGAATCTCCAAAGTTATCTTTTATCCTGGCATTTGCACCATGTGTTATTAACCATCGGGCAGGCCCTTTTAAATCCCACATAGCACATACATGCAAAGGGGTCATCCCTGTTATATCCTTCTCATTAAGTTCTGCTCCATATCTATACAATAGTTCTAATACATCCTTACTTCCGCTACATACTGCATAATGTAAAATTGTTTTGCCCAAATAATCTTTACTATTAATAATTGCTGGATTTTTCAACAACTGTTTTTCTAAATTAACCGCATCCCCTTTTGCAGCGAGGTCAAAACATGATGGGCTACAACCTGATATAATTAAAGGTAATAAATATAAATAAATCTTCATTTTTCTATACAAATTCAGCACCATTTTATATACTGCAAACCTCTACTTGTATATTATAATAGTATTATAAATAATCACTCATAATAAGGAATAATCCATGTCCAAAAGGCACCCAGCAGTAAGTGGACAATTTTATCCAAGCAATCCATCAACACTATTAGCCCAGGTTAGTATTTATATAGAACAATCTGGTGTCTCTCCATCTTCAGGGCGTGTATTATCAATTATTGCTCCTCATGCGGGTTATATGTATTCAGGACCGACCGCAGGTTTTGCATTTGCAAGAATTCGAGGGCAAAAAATAAACCGCGTTATTTTAATAGGTAGGTCTCATCGTTATACCTTTAATGGACTGGCTATTTGTGAATACGAATCTTTTCTAACTCCTGTAGGTGAATTTCCTGTTGATGAAGCATTTAATTATACTCTGATGCAAAAACTACCCTTTTGCACAAATAGTTCCCATATTTATGAACATTGTATTGAGGTCATGTTACCTTTTTTATATGGAAGTATTGGCACAGTTCCCATTGTCCCTATTTTGCTTGGTAAAGAACCTTCGCAAAAACATTTTGAATACGGGAAAACACTGGCCTCACTATCTGGTGATGGTGATTTACTGATTGCATCTACAGACTTGTCTCACTACTTACCGGAAAAAGAGGCAAACCAGATAGATACAAATACAATTCATGCTATTTTAGATAAGGATGTAGAAAAGATTATTCGTGGGATAGAATCCGGGACATGTTCTATGTGTGGCGCCTCTGCTGTTGTTTTTGCAATGGGATTTGCTTCTTATTTTGGTAATTATGATGTTCACTTATTAAATTACACAACCAGCGGGAAAACCTCTGGTGATTATAGTTCTGTTGTTGGTTATGCATCTATGAGTTTTGAACTAAAAGAAACAAACATGTAAAATAAAATAGCTATCGCATACAAGGCAACGCATCTTAAAAACAGGATTTTTCAAATGGCGGGTATTCGCATTCAAGATATTTGTTCTATTTTAGAAGAATGGGCTCCAAAGGAATTAGCCTTTCCTGAAGATTCGGTAGGATTGGTATTAGGGTCAACAGATTGGGATACCAACAATGCTATTGTCTGTCTAACAATTACAGACCAAATTGTTAAAGATGCTATACAAAAGAAAGTAAAACTGATTATTTCTCACCATCCTTTAATTTTCCAGCCACTACGGAAAATAGTTCATACAAACCCACATCAAAAAAGGATAGCTCAGTTAATAACAAATGAGATTGCATGTTATACATGTCATACAAACTTGGATGTTGCAGAAAAAGGGGTAAATTACATACTGGCTAAGAAATTAGACCTTTCGAATATTTCCGGATTGCTTCCTATTGAACATATAAGGCTATACAAATTAGTAACATTTGTTCCCAAAAATCATCTTGAAAAAGTTAGAAATGCAGTATGTGGTTGTGGTGCAGGTATTATTGGAGAATATGCGTATTGTTCCTTCAGTACATCCGGGATAGGCACTTTTCTACCTTCCGACAAGGCAAAGCCTTTTCTTGGTAAAATTGGGAAAATAAACGAAGAAAAAGAGGAACGGTTTGAGGTGATTGTTCCCTCCGAAATTTTGGGTAATGTTATTGAAGCCTTATTAGATGCCCATCCTTATGAAGAGGTCGCTTATGATGTCTATCCTTTACAAAATAAGAGCCGTAAAATTTCATTGGGTGCAAAAGGAGTATTAGATAAATCTATCTCACTTGAAGAATTTTCTAATATTGTAAAAGAAAAATTAAATCTTTCTTCTATAAAAATAGTTGGAAACCTCAATAAAAAAGTAAAAAATATTGCAGTGCTTGGAGGTAGTGGTGGTGGAGAAATAATAAATATTCCCGATAATATAGATGTTTTAGTGACAGGTGATGTCAAATATCATCAGGCTTTAGAAGCAGAAGAGCGAGGATTAGCCGTTATTGATGCGGGACACTTTGGTACTGAGTATCCTATTGTAGAAGGAATTGCTAATTATCTCACCCAAAAACTTCCTTTACTTGAAATAATTATACCTGCAGAAAAAGAACCTTTTCTGTATAAATAAAAAGAGAGGATTAAGGATGCGAATATTGTATTTAACTTCTGAACTGGCTCCTTTAATATCAACCGGTGGTTTAGCAGAAGTAGCTTATGCTTTACCCAAATCCCTTAAAAAAAATGGTATAGATATTCGCATAGGATTACCCAAATACAAGCATTTAAAAATGCCTGAAAATTGTACCCCCTTATTACCCTGTTTATATGATGGTTCAACAAATACATATCAGTCCATGCTCTGGGAAACCCTTGTTCCCCAAACAGATATTCCTTTATATTTGATTGAGCATGAGGAACTTTTCGGTAGGGATTATGTTTATGGTTCGGGAGATTGGGAATACTCGGACAATCCTCGCAGGTTCTCTTTCTTCTGTAAAGCCTTACTCGATTCTATGGAACGAATTCAGTGGAAACCCGATATTATTCACTGTAATGACTGGGCGACTTCTGCTATTTTGCCCTTTCTCTTAATTCAACTTGAACATAATCTTTTCTGGCATAACACCAACACTTTACTTACAATCCATAATCTTGCCTTTCAGGGCCGATATCCGGGTTCTCGTTATTCTTCCACAGGTTTACCTATTGAATTCTTTAATTCTAATTGCTTTGAATATCATGGCGATATGAATTTACTTAAAGGTGGAATTCTTCTTGCGGATAAGATAAATACGGTAAGCCCAACTTATGCAATTGAGATACAAACATTAGAATACGGTTTTGGTTTGGATAATGTATTACGATTTCGCTCTGATGACCTGTCAGGTATTCTTAATGGGGTTGATTACTCAATATGGAGTCCCCAAAATGATAGACATATCGAAATCAATTATAATTGTGATTCCATTTTAAACAAATATATATGTAAAACTTATTTACAGAAAAAAGTTGGTTTACCTGAACAAGACATTCCCTTGATAGGGATTACCAGTCGCCTTTACTGGCAGAAAGGTATTGATATACTTATCCAATCTTTACCCGAATTGTTTCAACTTGATATTCAAATGGTTATCCTTGGAACAGGAGACCCTAAATATGAAACACAACTCAAAGAAATTGCATCATGCTATCCCCAAAAAATAAGAGCTATCATCGGTTATGATACTGAATTATCCCATCAAATTATAGCAGGGAGTGATTTTATACTTATGCCTTCTCGTTATGAACCCTGCGGATTAACCCAATTATATGCATTCGCATATGGAACTATACCCATTGTTCGTAGGGTAGGTGGTTTAGCGGATTCTGTTACGAACATAACTCCTGAAAATATTCGAAAAAATTGTGCAACCGGAATAACTTTCAGACCTCTGACACCCAAAAGTATTATAAGAAGTATAAAAAATGCAATTGATTTGTTCCATAATAAAGACATTTTTAATGTGATAAGAATTAATGGAATGAAACAAGATTTTTCCTGGGATAAACAAGCAAAATTATATATAAAATTGTATGAAAGCCTCTTCTAATAAAAATTGTCTTGATACTCCTTTAATCATACAAACCTCTTCTCCTGAACAAACAGAAGAGTTTGGTCATATTTTCGGGCAATGTTTAAAACCTAATGCAAAAGTAGCACTTATCGGGGATTTAGCGACAGGTAAAACATGTTTTGTTAAAGGGATAGTAAAAGAATTGTGTGGCGATTGTTGGGTTC
>DAOSUS010000099.1 GCA_035378955.1 Candidatus Hydrogenedens sp.
AGGTAATTTTCTGGGAATATTAAGAAGGGGCTTAATGTTATGTTAATCGAAATTGAAAAATAAGCAACCCTAACAGTAAAACAAAGGAGAAAAACAATGAATACTTCACGCCGAGAATTTTTATTAGCAAGCAGTTCTTTAATAACAGCAAGTTCAATTATTGGAGCACCTGTATTTGCTCAAACGGAAAATGGAAGTAAGGAACATAAACTTCCGGAATTACCGTATGCGTATGATGCTCTTGAACCTTATATAGACGCACGAACTATGGAGTTGCATCATTCCAAGCATCATGCGGCTTATGTAAAGGGGCTGAATACAGCGGAAAAGGCTCTTGAAGAGGCACGATTAAAAAATGATTTTGCTTTGGTTCAGCATTGGTCGAAGCAAGCCGCATTTCATGGTGGAGGACATTTTTTGCATAGTATGTTCTGGAAGGTTATGGCTCCCCCAAACAATGGTGGAGGAGGAAAACCTTCTGGTGAATTATTGGAACTGATAGAGAGGGATTTTGGTTCTTTTGATGCCTTTCAAAATCATTTTACGGCTGCGGCAAATGCTGTAGAAGGAGGAGGCTGGGCTCTGTTACATTATCGTCCAGCGGATGGGAAATTAATTGTTCTTCAGGCAGAAAACCAGCATAAATTATCACCTTGGGGCGTGTTTCCGGTATTGGGTATTGATGTATGGGAACATGCATATTATCTGAAATATCAAAATAATCGTGGTGAATATGTGAAGGCTTGGTGGAATGTTGTAAATTGGGAACAGGTAGCGAAGAATATAAAAGCGTTAAAAGGTATTGCTTTATAAAGAGCGGTGAAACTGATATATAGAATAAGCCCACTCACGAATGAGTGGGCTTATTTATTAATAAGGACTAAAATATTTCAATCGGATTTGTATACACCCAGGGAACCCATTTTTTGTTCAAATATAGTTGTGCTTCAACGCGATATTTTCCCTGCTCTGTGGGTTTCCATTCAAAATCTCTACCTTCGTGTTCTTGAACAGCAATTCCATGACGATAGATAATAAATTTGCATGGATAGGGAGAAGCCATTTTTAAGGATAGGTTGGGAGTTAAGGGAATTCTTTCTCCACAAATTGCTTTTACATTTCCATCATCTGCAAAGAAAACGAAGCCTGTTGTTTCGGCAAGCATTTCAAAGCCAACAAAGACGCGACCTTCTTTTAAGGATTCCAGAATAGATTGTTCTGATAAATCATGAGCAAGAACATGGGTAGCGACATAACGAACCATAGTTGGATAAGGGTCTAATTGGACATGAAATACTGTTTTCCCTGGTTCCAGTTTTCCAAAAAGCAACCGCAATAAGAGACGGGAAAAGAGGTTTAATTTGTATTCGCCTATTTTATGTGGGCTGGTATCTTCGATATATAAAGTTCCTTGTGGAGTTATTTTCCCGACAAAGCCAGTATTTTGATGACAATCGTTTCCTGCGATTCCAACAATTTTCCGACTTATATTCATTTCGTCCCATCTTTTTATAACTTCTGTCAATGGGCTAAAAATACTTCTTAAAAGTTGCTCATGATATTTATTCAGATTAAGAATGATATTTGGAGCCAATTTGTAAAGGATAAATTTTTTATCGAGGCTTTTGAAATTGGTGTGAATATTATAGATTTCCATGCCGTTAAGTTCAGGTAATTGCCATTCTCGGGGTTCTTCGGAATGAGCAAAGAATAATAGACCTCCTTTTTCATGGATTTCTTTTGCAAGACTTTCCGGGTCTTTTTTGCAATCCAGGACAGTGTCCGTAGGTAGTCCCCAAGGCATAAATCCGTAATTCATTTCATAGCCCGGTATAAAAATGACACCATCGTGTTCCCCACGCCATTGTTTGGAATAGTCGGCTTTCCCTTCATCGCAGTGGTCAGACATACAAATGAATTGCCGCTTCTCCTGTTTTAACGCTCGCAAAATTTCTTCAAAAGGGACCTGACTGTCGTGGGATAATTCGGAGTGGCTATGACAAACGCCGGCGTAATCATTCCAGCCATCGTCATAGACAGGGGGTTGGTATTGGCTTCGGAGTTCTTCCCAGGCTTGTTTTTCACGGGGAAATTCTACATAGCGGTTATAGATTGCGTTACGGAACAGAAACAGGAAAGCAATTAAAATCAGGACAATAAGGATTGATATACTATATAATGTCCATTTTAATGTCCGTTTTAAGATAGAGGATGTCATGGTAAAATCCTTTACTTGGAAGGTTTGATATTAATAATAAGAAAATAAGTGAAAGAATGAGGTAAAGTATAACATAAAAGAAGAGTAAAATTATAGGAGATTACAATGAAACATAAAGGTCCTTATATATATGAGTATCCACATCCTGCTGTAACTGTGGATGCGGTTGTGTTCAGGAAGATAAGTAGAGATTGGGAGGTTCTATTAATAAAACGCATGAATGCTCCTTTTGAAGGGTATTGGGCTTTACCGGGTGGATTTATTGATGAGCATGAAACATTGGAGCAGGCAGTAGAACGGGAACTTTTTGAAGAAACTTCGTTAAAGGGGGTTAAATTACAACAATTGAAGGCATTTAGTAATCCATACAGGGACCCTCGAGGAAGAACAATTGGTGTGGCTTTTGTTGGGGTATTAAAAAATATGGATGCGGAAGTTCGTGCCAATGATGATGCAAAGGAAGTTCAATGGTTTTCAATAGATAATCTTCCGGAATTAGCATTTGACCATGCAGAGATAATGGATTGTGCTATTGAATGGTTAGAAAAGTATGTAAGTGAAAAATAATTTTTATTTATAGGGAAGTATATGCAAAAGTTTGAATTGGAACCGTGGTTTGAAAGAAGAAATCTTGCATTGTTAACTGATTTGTATCAATTAACAATGATGGCAGGCTATTTTAAGGAAGGGCGAGGAGAAATTCCTGTTACTTTCGATTATTTTTTTCGTAGTTTACCACCGCATTCGGGTTTTGCTATTTTTGCAGGATTAGAGTCGTTTCTACTTTACTTAAAAAATTTACATTTTACGGAGGATGACATTAATTATTTGAGAAGTTTAAAGATATTTGATGATGATTTTTTGGCATTTCTTAAAGATTTTAAGATACATTTAAAAGTAAAGGCGGTGCTGGAAGGGACTTTAATTTTTCCATTTGAGCCTGTGGTGCAGATAGAAGGACCTTTATTGGAAGCCCAGTTAGTAGAGACGGCATTACTTAATATGTTGAATTATCAGACATTGATAGCGAGTAAGTCGGCGCGGGTGTGTTTAGCTGCGGAACCAGACCCGGTAATAGAATTTGGTCTTCGCCGAGCCCATGGACCGGATGGTGGAACAAGTGCCTCGCGTGCCGCATATATTGGTGGTTGTATGGCGACATCCAATGTAATGGCAGGTAAGGTGTATGGCATACCTGTAACAGGAACCCATGCTCATAGCTGGGTTATGAGTTATCAGAGCGAACTGGAGGCGTTTCGTGCTTTTGCAAGACTTTATCCTCAACGATGTGTTTTGTTAGTTGATACCTATGACCCGATAAAAAGTGGAATTCCTAATGCGGTTCAGGTGTTCAAAGAGATGAGAGAAGAGGGAATAGATGTGAAGCCCGCTATCCGTATTGATTCGGGAGACCTGGCTCGTATCAGTAAAGTAGCATATCGGATGATGAGAGAAGCAGGATTCGAGAATCCCATGATTATAGGGTCAAATGATTTGAACGAAGATTTGATTGCAGATTTGAAACGGCAGGGTGCGAAGATTAATGCGTGGGGTGTAGGAACTCATTTGATAACTTCGTATGATTGCCCCGCTTTGAATGGTGTTTATAAACTGGTAGCCGTATATCGGGATGGGGGATGGGAATCGCGGATTAAAATCACAGGGAATATTGAAAAAAGCACAGACCCCGGTCGAAAAGTTCCTGTGCGATATTACACAGAAGGTGGAAATCTATTAGGGGATGTTATGTATCTGGAAGGAGAGGAATATCCTGAGAAAGGGAGTATTCCAACGCGTTCCCGATTGTTTCCCCATATCCCCCAAAAATTAGAAGGGGCTGGATATGCCAAACCTTTGTTAAAAGAAGTATTCAGTGATGGGGAGATTAAAATACCGTTAGAGACGGTACAAGATATTCGAGAACGAGTTCGAGAGCAGGTATTTTCACTTTCGGAAGAATATAAACGGCTTCGTAATCCGGAAGTGTATCGTATATTTTTATCCCCTCGTTTGGGAGAATTAAAAAATCAGATATGGCAAAACCCGGAAGCGGGAATTGTATTTCATTAGGAGATGAACAATGAGACTTGTTAAAGTTGGAACTTCTTCGGTTTCAGTAAAAGTTGGAGATTTTCAAAGAAATACAGAAAATTTATGTGAGGTTATTGATACTGCCAGAAAAGAAAATGTGCATTTGTTAGTGACCCCCGAATTAGCTATCAGTGGTTATAGTTTGGAAGACCGATTATTTTGGGATGATATAGTTGAACATAGTTGGGCTTCATTATTAAAGATTGCAGAACATACAGAAGGGATTGGTGTTTTTGTTGGACTTCCTGTCCAAAAAGAATCGTATTTGTTTAATGCGACTGCCTTTGTCTGTAATCGGAAAATACACGGATTAATTTTGAAAAAATATTTGCCTACTTATCAGGTGTTTTATGAAGGTAGGTATTGGTCTTCGTGGGCAGGAGGGACTACGGAAATTCATGGGATACCAGCAGGCGATATTATTTTTGAATTACCTTATGGCTTGGTTTCTGCTGAAATTTGTGAGGATATATGGTCTTCTCATTCTCCCTCTGCAGACCGTGCTATACATGGGGCAGAGATAATTTGCAATTTGAGTGCATCTCCGTTTAGCCCGTTGAAAAACCAGTTGCGTAAGCAATTGGTACTAACCAATGCTATGCGAATTAAGGTTGTTTATATTTATTCCAATCTATTAGGATGTGATAATAGTCGGCTTATTTTTGATGGAGGAGGGATTATTGCTACTCCGGAGGGTTCTATCGTTACGGGTCCGATATTGTCCAATAGACGATGGACGCTTACTACAACAGTAGTGAATTTAGATGAGGTAACACGAATACGAAAAGAAAATTCTACATGGAAAACAGAGGCTTTACAGTCGGAGAGAGAAAACATAACGAAAAGAGTTGTTGTGGATTGTCCTCAGTTTATACCATCTCCATTGAAAGAGTGGGTGAATACATTACCTAAAAGTTTTTATATACCTGAAACAAAGTCAGCGGAAAATATTCAAATAGAGAATAATTATTTTGAGCAATTGTTTTCGGCATTGTCGTTGGGGCTTAGGGATTATTTTGAGAAAGTGGGTGTATTTGATAGGTTTTTGGTGGCTCTTTCTGGGGGAAGAGATAGTGCATTAAGTTTGCTGCTTGCGGTAGAAGCCGGGAAAAATTTGAAAGAGGGGAAATATCCGGATAAATATAGGGATAAAGTGTCATGTATTTATTTACCTCACAAAAGTTACAGTAGTTCAGATACAAGAAAAGCAGCAGAATTGTTAGCCCAGGAATTGGGAGTTTCCTTTCAGGTGGTAAGTATTCATGAAGAATCGGAAATAGCATATAAGAAAGCGGTTGAAATTGTGGGTGGAGAAGAAAATGTCAAAGCACTTACACGACAAAATTTACAGGCGCGAGTTCGTGGCGCTATGATGTTAAACTGGGCAAATAATGTGAATGGATTGTTGCTGGTTACCTCCAATTTGAGTGAGTCAGCAGTTGGTTATACAACAACGGGAGGTGATAATGAAGGAGGTTTTTCACCGATTGCCAATGTTCCGAAAACAGTTATTTCTGCATTGTTAGAATATCTTGCAGAGACGAGGAAAATTTGTGCTTTGGAAATGATATTAAAGATACCTCCGACAGCAGAATTAGCACCTAATCAGACGGATGAGGATGACCTGATGCCGTATAAAGTGCTGGATGAGTTAATTTTCCTTTTTGCGAAACAAAGGTTTTCTCTTGTGGATTGTTGGAAAATTTTATGTTTAAGATTTTCGGAATTTTCATCCAAACAACTGAAAAAGTGGACAGAAGATTTTGCGAAAAGGTTTGTTGCAAATCAATGGAAACGAGACCAACATCCTGTATCTTTGAAGGTATTAGAACCTGATTTTGACCCTAAGACAGGTTTCCGTTTCCCCGTAATTCAGAGTATTGATGAAGAATTAGAAAAGTTACGAAAGGCGAAATTGTAATCTATTTTACACCTTTAATCTGTCCTTGGATAATAAAAAGGGGATAACCTTTTTTCAAAGGAAGATGTATGAATTTATCCTTATTATTTTCCATCAGCACTTCACCCATGAGATTTTGAACAATAACAGGGGATTCTGTAACTTTAACTTTCAGGCATTTATCTTCATTGGCAGACCAGAGAACCAGTATATTTCCTTGTTGAAAAGCAATGATGTTTTCTCCAAAATCTTTACGAATTTGAATATTTTTATCAGGTAGATTTCTACAAATGTTTGCACATGCTCGTAGTGCGGGTTTTTGAGAGAAATCCTGTCGAATAATGCCAAAATTAGATTCAAAATAAAAGGGGTCATCGCCATCGTTTCTAAAGTCATACCAACTGATATTCTGAACAGCACCTGAAGCAATAGAGGATAAATAACATCGTGCTAATAATAGGGCTTGTTCGCGTTCTGTGACCCCATCTTTCCATAAATGACTGCTCCAACCCATTTCTGTAATCCATACAGGGCGATTTTGCACTTGCTGAGCCACTCGTTTTAATTCGTCCATAAATTTAATGTCATCGAGTTTCCGTCGGTACGGATGAATAGTGAGTATGTCAAAAGGAGTATTTGCTTGCAGGCAGAAATCAATGAAATTGTTGTCAATTCCAGAAGTGGAAATGGCTAAAACATGTGCTTCCGGGTCTGCCTTTTTAATAACTTCATAACATCTTTTTACCAGTTCGGGATATAATTCTTTCGGTCCTTGCCAGAAAAAGATATTCGGTTCGTTATATATCTCCCAGTGTTTTACTCTGTCTTTGAAATGATTCACCGTCGCTTCGGTGTATCGAACGAAATCTTCAATTCCTTTCATTGAATAAGGTTCTGTCCATAATGCCCAATAACATAGAATTCCATATACACTGATACCATAGTTTAAAGAAGTATTTACAATGTTGTCATAAAAATCGAAATTGAATTTTCCAGGTTCTGGCTCTATAATATCCCAGATAAAATCCTCTCGCGTCCATTTTATACCTGCCTGACACGCAAGTTGTGCTGCTTTTTCTCTATTTTTCTGGTCAGAACCATACCTAAGGAAATATAATCCCATACCCCAGGGAGAATTGGGATTTAAGGTTTTGTTTAAAGGATAATCAATTTCTTTTGAGTAGGTAGAATTAGCAAGAAATGTTTTACCGTCATTTCTATTAAATGTCCAGTATACTTCGATGAAATTTTTGTTTGTTGGAATGTCGACTGGAATTTCTAAATTTATAGTTTGAATTGAGGGCGGGATAACTAATTTTTGGGTAGATGCAGATATTAAATTTTGTTCCCAATCTTTTAGTTGAATATCTAAATTGCCAGAAACCTCTTTATCCAGTAAATTTGTAAATGAACACGATGAATAAACTTTTCCATGATTATCTTTGTAGGTTCTGGAAACAAGAATACATTCTTGTTGAGAAGATATATTTGTTTCGCAAATAAAAGATTGAATTTGTAATTGCAGGATGTCGCTTGGACAATGGGACTTGTTAATTTGAAATTTTATAAATCGCAATGGAGTTCGGACTTTTCCATCATTTTCACCGGAAAAGTATTCCCAGTTTTCGGGAGGTGCATTAAATTCAATTGTTTGCTCTCCATATTGTAAAGTGCCAATTTTCTTTTGAAAGAACTGAAAATGGGAGGCAAGTAATATCTCTATTTCACTACCTGCTGAACTTGCCCAAAGCTTTAAGATAAATTTTTGGGGTGTTCCGTAAATAGATAAAGAAGGATGATTAAAACTAACAGATGAATTCTTTGAAAAATCAATTTCCCAAATAGGGTCTTTGAAAGCAATACCGGAGGAAGTATGAATAGAGGAAGAGTTTGTTTGGAGATTTACAAATTCATATTGAATTGTTTGAACAGGTTCTTCTGCTGTGCATTTCCATAAGATAATCAGCAGTCCTAATGTAAAGGCAAGTTTTGTTCTTAACATTCTTATATCCTTTTTATTTATAGAATATTATATTAGCATATAAAAAAAGACTTTTCTAACTTATATAAGTTCCATATATATTGTTTTGTTCTTATTCATTACAAAAGAAATATATATCTATGATAATTTATGAGAGTACCACTAGAAGTTGTTGATTTTGAGCAATTATATTTATAAAATGCAACAGCAATATTTTTAAAAAAGAAATAGCATTTGAGTTCCCTGGGCTAAAAAAGAATTTTTTAAACGATTTTGTCTCTTTAAGAATGGTATAATGGTATAAATGTTGATGTTTTAATGTATTATTTCAAAAGGATTTGTATCTTTGACAAAAATGGTTTTTACATAAGGAAAGAAAAATGAAAAAAAGAATATGTCTATTGTTGTTGTCAATTCCTTGCTGTTTATTAGTGTGGAGTGACTCAACATCGTTTTCGAAGATAAACAAGCAATGGGATTTCCGCTATAAAGTGTTTGTTATTGGTGCGTGGTGGGGACCAGGGTCAAAGGATGTAGAACTTAAACTTTATAAAGAAGCAGGGTTTAATGTGGTAATGATAGGTAGATATATGCAGATGGATGATTATGCAGATATTGAAAAATGTAAAAGAGAACTGGATTTAGCACAACGACATGGGCTTTGGGTTATGTTTGACACTTATACCATGAATGAACACCCCTGGGGAGGCAAAGCCTGGCAAGAACCCTACCCCGAAAAAACACACCATCCAGCAAGTTTGGAAGAACTCCAATTTTTATGTGAAAAAATTGGGAGACATCCAGCACTTTTAGGTTTTTTATTAGGAGATGACCAGGGAGAAGTTACGCTACGAACAAAAGACTGTACAGATTTTCTTTTCAAACAATCAAAACCACATCTTATACCCTGGTTATGCGGATGGATACCACCTAAAAATCTGGCAGAGCATAATAATCCCATTTGTGACCCGCAAATATATCCACCCCTCAAAAAGTGGCATCTTTCTGCCGATAGATTAGCAGTAGAATATGTCTGCAATTACTTAAAATGGAGCAAGGAATGTAAAAAATACGGAATTCTTTTCTGGCCGATGTTTTATGTAGCTGGTTTGCCCGGGACAAAATTCAATTACTTTCCCAGCGACTCATTTATACGCTTTCCTGCGTATTTATCGTTGGCTTTTGGTGCCAAAGGAATCTGGTATTTCCACTATGGGGGTGGAAGTATTCGCACGGTAGAAGAACTTGAAACAGAAGATGCAGTAAAAAGTAGCGGATTAACTCCAGTTTATGAAGTGGTAAAAGAGATTAACAATCGTATATCTTCATGGGGAGATATGGTTATTGATAAGGAGTATACGGAAATATATAGCACTGCCTTTAGAGAGATCCCGAGAATGCAAATGATAAAAGAACTCCAAAAGCCAGGAAGAGGCAAAATTATTGAAGGAATGGATGAGGATTTGATTGTAGGAATTTTGGAAAAGAAAGGGAAACCATCGCTTGCTATGGTAATAAATTGCCAGGTGAGTAAAGAATGGAATGCTGTCCCATACCGCGAGGTAGTTATTTATTTCTCACAACGAGTAAAAAAAGTAAAAATATGGGATGGTGACAAAACAAAAGAGATTGAGGACAACGAAGTAAAATTTGACATTACCCCAGGTAGCGGTCAGTTAATAGAAATATTTAAGTAATTATAAGATATAATCCATAAACAGGATAGGAGAATATGTATAAAAGATAAGAGAATGGAGGTATTAAGATGGGGCAAGATAAGAAATGGTTTCTTGGGGTTTCTTCTGTGGATATTACACCACCTGTGGGATTGTGAATGTCGGTTTATGCTTTGCGAGATAAACCTGCAGAATCAGCGTTACATCCACTCTGGGTAAAAGCCCTTGCTCTACAGGATATATAAGGAACATTAGCGGTAATTGTAGATTGCGATATTATAGGTTTTCCGCGGGAAGTTTCAGAGAGAATTAAAAGCAGGGTAATGCATGAACTTAAAATTCCTCCAGATAGAGTTTTATTAAATAGTTCTCATACCCATTCAGGACCTGTAATAGAAAAATCATTAGTAAATATATATCCACTTGATGGAACTGACCAGTTGGAAAAAATAAAAAATTACACAGAGAGATTAGAAGAGAAAGTGTTCCAATCTATTCGAGAATCAGTGTCAAAATTAACACCTGCTAACCTCTATTATGGAAAAGGTATTGCTCGATTTGCAGTTAATAGACGCAATAACAAGGCAAGTGAGATAGAAAGTTCGTATGAATTCAAGGGACCTGTTGACTACAATGTTCCTGTCCTTTTTGCTAAATCAGTAGAGGGTAATTCTATAATAACCCTTGTTTGTAGTTATGCATGTCATGGTACGGTACTTGCAGATTATTATTGGTGTGGAGATTATCCAGGGTTTGCTCAGATAGAATTGCAGAATATGTATCCAGGCTCAGTATCTATTTTTTTAGCGGGTTGTGGAGCAGATATAGACCCCATGCCACGACTAAAACTATCATTAGCCAGACAATATGGAAAGGAATTAGCCTGTGCTGTTG
>DAOSUS010000100.1 GCA_035378955.1 Candidatus Hydrogenedens sp.
TGCCCATAACTGAAAGGTGTATATCCAATCTTTGAAACTTTTCCGAAGGATTGTGCCACTCGGTGCCCTATTAAAAGATTCCGAACTAATGATTCCCCATTAACAATAAATTCTTCCGGAAGGGAATACCATGGACCAATTATAAGTTTTCCTGATTTAACAAGGTCAACAATATCCTCTCTTTTCTCAGGTCTTAATTCAAGGTAATCTTCCAGACACACCGTTTGAGAATCCAATGTAAAGGAATGAAAATTCGAGTCATTTTTTAAAATCTGGATTAATTGGTCCATAAACTCGACTAATAACAATCGCGTTTCTTCAAATGGATATACCCATTCTCTATCCCAGTGTGTGTTAACAACGACATAAATAGTTTTTTTCTCTTGATTCATAACTGTAAAGACCCCTGTTTATACATTTTCATTTTTATAGATTTATATTTGAACAATAAATTTTATTACTGACCTTGTTGTGGAGCAGGAGTATTCTCTTTTTTTGATGTGTCTGTTTGCAAACTTGCGGTATTTTCTTTTACTTCATTCTTTGTGGCATCTTGAGAAGATTCTTCTTTCTTTTCTTCAGGGAATAATTCTGGATGTTCACCCTTTATCCTATCAAGAGCCGATTTTGCTTTGTTTGCAATTGAAGAATCGGGGAATTCTTCTTGTTGTTTCTTATACGCTTCTATTGCGTTCTGCAAGTCTTGTTTGGCTTCTAAAACACGACCGATATTAAAAGATTGCCTTTTTGCTATAAATGAATTACTCCATTTTTCTTTTATTTCTTTATAAATGTTTATAACATTATCATAATTCTTTCTCAATTCCTCTAAATAGCCCAAGCCTTCTCGTGCATTAGGAACCCATTCGGATTGAGGATATTTTTCGCACAGTTTTTTCCATATAGTTTCTGCTTCATCAATTTTCCCCAGTGTAAAAGCAGTTTCAGCATATACATATAGGATTTCCGGGGTTAGTGATGAGTTTGTATCCATAAGAGGTTTTAAAGCGTCTAATTTTTCCTGCAAATCTTCCTTAAGAACTGCACTTGCATAACGCGTCATAATGTCCTTGTTTTTTGAACTATTATAAGAGCCATAGATTAACCCTATAACAACACATAAAAGGATAAATACGATTGAAAATATATACAAATACAAATTTTCTTTTATGTGTGTCCACCAAATAAGTAGTTGATTTTTAGGTTCATCAATGTTTGGTAAAATGTCCTTTACTTCTGTCTTTCTTTTCTTCTGTCTACGAATAGGCATAAATACAAATTCCCTTTCTTTTTTTTGTTTTTCAGGTTAAGGATTATAATGATTAAGAGTGGTCAGAATAAAATTACAAAAGAGAACTCCAGGATTTTATTTTCCAGCCATTAGGCTCTTTTTGCAGGGAAATTATAACTTTACCCTGCACATTTACAGGAACACCTTGAACCGGGTCATACGGTTCAGCAACAGTTCCAAAGGTATCTATTATTGTTGCATTGTTCCCTTCAATTTTTATCTCTGGAGTTGCTCTTGTAATTCGAATAACTCTGTAATCTCTAACTATACTCTGAAGATATTCTCTAATATCATTATATTTCCGATTCTGTTCATCTCGATATTCAAGCGAAACATAATCCATTACTTTCTTAACCTGTTTACGCTCTATTAGTCTTTCCACTGTATCTAAAACAGTAATGATTTTTTCCTGTTCCGTAGGAGAATTTTTACTTATAAAAGGAATATCTATCTTCTTTACGGTGCCACAGGAAAAAAATAAAAGAGATAGATGCAAAGAAAGAACTAATAGAATAAGTAGAAAATATGTATCTTTTAATTTTCTATCTCTTGCTATTTTCATTGAACAAATTTTATTCTGATGGTGTTAAAGTTAATATCAACTGTTTGGGTCTTCCTAATCCCTGAGGTCTAACATTTACCTGTAATTTTTTGCCCTCTTTAGAATAATTTAACTGAACTCCATCGCCTTGAATTACATTTTCCAATTTCCAACCATATTTAGGGCATTCTTTCACATAAAATTGTGATATATCATTGGCATCGGCACGAATAGAATATACCATCCTACCTACTTGTAATGTGCTTGATTCGTAAACATAAGAACGCTCAAAATCTTCTTTTACTTTATCTGGCAATGGAACATCTTTAAATCTTTGAGGGCCGGGAACAAGTGTTGTGCCTTCTGCTGGTAATGTGTCTGTGTTTTGTGCTTTGGTTTCATCCAATAACTCAACAGGAGGGGGTTGTTCTTTTTTCTTTTTCCATGGCATAGAACCACACCCCAAAGACACTAATAAAGTTGAAAGTGTTAAGATAATTACCGCTATTGAGAAATATTTCTTTACCTTTTTCATTCCTTTATCCTCCTAAGTTGATATTTATGCAGATTTTAATAAAGCATATAAAAGTAACAAGGGCATAATCAAACTCTTTATCAGTCATTTACATTAATTGTTGGCGGCCCTTCTTTTCCTGTCGTTTTTTCATAATAACCTTTACCTGAACGGACATATTTTGTAAAGCCTTTTTCTGCAAGATTTTTATCACTCAACATTTGTTTTGCCATCCGCTCATTAGCCCAACCTGCAATATGCACAGGCTTAAAAACTCGAACTACTTTTTCTCCTGTTTCGGGATGAAATTTTAATGGAGGTTCATCTGCCTTTTGAAACACTTCTATAATTTCACCTTCGGTACCATCTTCATGAATTACCTGATAAGTGTATAAAGGCATAACCATTCCTCCTTTCCAAAATTATATTTTATTTCACAATTTCAGAGGATGTTTCTTTTCATATTTGTCAATCAATTCTTCATATCGCAATGTAAGACCTATTTGGTCCCATCCATTTAATAAACGCTCCTTGAGAAACGAATGGATGTCAAAATGGATTTGTTTCCCATCTGGTTTTGTAATTCTTTGACTAACCAAATCTATTTCTAACATATAATTTTCCTGTGAACGGACTTCATTAAAGAGTTGGTCAATAATTTCCGGTGAGAGCGTTATAGGCAAAATTCCATTATTAAAACAATTGTTATAGAAGATATCTGCAAAAGATATTGCCAAAATACAACGGAAACCATAATCTTTTAATGCCCATGGAGCATGTTCGCGTGATGAACCACAACCAAAATTATCGCGTGTCAATAAAATAGTGGCTCCTTTATAACGAGGTGCGTTCATCTCAAATTGTGGATTGGGTGTTTTTCCATCATCGAGATAACGCCAATCGTAAAAAAGAACATCCTCATAACCTGTTCTTTGTATTCTTTTCAAAAACTGTTTTGGAACTATCTGGTCTGTATCCACATTTCTTGCATCTAAAGGTGCTACAATTCCTTTCAATATAGTAAATTTTTCCACTTCTTTATCTCCTCTAATCATTAAATTTCCATTTGCGAATATCAACAAAATGTCCCATAATAGCACATGCTCCTGCCATTGCTGGACTAACAAGATGTGTTCTTCCCCCTTTACCCTGACGACCTTCAAAATTACGATTTGAGGTAGATGCACATCGTTCCCCTGGATTTAAACGGTCATCGTTCATTGCGAGACACATAGAACAACCCGGCTCTCTCCATTCAAAACCTGCTTCTATAAAAATATTGTGTAAATGTTCCTGTTCTGCTTGTTTCTTAACTAACATTGAACCGGGGACAATGATTGCTTGTTTTATTCTTTTGTTTACCTTATAACCTTTAATGACTTTAGCCACTTCTCTTAAATCTTCAATTCTTCCATTTGTGCAGGAACCGATAAATATTTTATCTACTTCTATGGCTTCAATAGGTGTTCCTTCCTCAATACCCATATATTTGAGTGCTTTTTCAATTGCATTCCTGCGGTTTGTATCCTGTATTTCTTTTAACACAGGAACTCTACCCGAGATAGGAGCAACCATTTCAGGAGAGGTTCCCCATGTTACTTGAGGTTCTACATCTTTAGCATTAATTATTATAGTTTTATCATAAGAACAACCCGTGTCCGATGCCCAGGACAACCATAGATTTACAAGTTCTTCCTCAGGAATATGTTTAGGAATATAAGGTCTTCCAAGCAGATATTTAACTGTGGTTTCATCAGGAGAAATTAGCCCAGCCCTTGCTCCTCCTTCTATTGTCATGTTACATAAAGTCATACGACCTTCCATAGAAAGTCTTTTGACCACTTCCCCTGTATATTCAATAACATAGCCTGTTCCTCCATCTGTTCCTATTTTTCCAATAATATGTAAAATAAGATCTTTTGCCGTAACTCCTAAAGGTAACTCTCCTTCTATACGGATTTCCATTGTTTTTGATTTTCTTTGCAATAATGTTTGCGTAGCGAGGACATGCTCCACTTCACTGGTTCCAATACCGAATGCAAGTGCACCGAAAGCCCCGTGCGTTGAAGTATGCGAATCTCCACAAACAATTGTCATTCCGGGTTGTGTCAATCCTAATTCAGGACCCACCACATGAACAATACCATTCCGTGGGTCATGCATATCGAAACATTGGATACCAAATTCCTTGCAATTATTTTTTAATGTTTCTACCTGTAATGCAGACATTGGGTCTGCAATCGGTTTATCACGATTGGTTGTAGGGATATTATGGTCCATCGTAGCAAAGGTTAAATCGGGACGACGAACCTTTCTACCAGCAATTCTCAATCCCTCAAATGCTTGTGGTGAAGTTACTTCATGTATATAGTGTCTGTCAATATAGATGATGGGGTCCTGGTCTTCAGGGGTATAAACTAAATGAGCATCCCATATCTTCTCATAGATGTTTTTTGGCATTTCATTTCCTTTCTTTTTAAAAATATAATTTTGCTCATGAGATTTTTATTTCATTAGAAGGGCTTATATTATATCAAATCTTGACTATTATTTACCTTTTATGAATTATCCTTAAAAAACAATATGCAAATGAATATATGGCATGCTATTATTTTCAAGTTTTGAATTAAAATCTTATATGAGGCTAAATAATACTACTTAATACTTCGTTAATTATTTTTCATAATCAACACATACGAAACTCTTACTAACTAAACATCATATTTTCCTACGATTTCCCATACCTGCCCCAACTTTTCTCCCTGCTTGTTCAATAATTTTCATTATACTTTGGTGAATAATCTCTGGAGGTTCATCTGCGGAGGATTTACCTGGATAAATTTCATATAGTTTTTTATATTTTACAGGTGTAAGATTTGGCATAATAACATTGGCACCTCTCTTTAAACCTAAAATTCGACCTTCGCGTGTGTTGACTGTTGCCAGTGCCGTAGTTGCAGGAATATTTACCGTTGGACATATAATTCGGGTTAATGCAAGGACTTTATAGGTCATTAACTCCGTGTTGGGGACAAATCTTTCACCATCATTTTTATATTCATTAAGGTATTCCTGCCCTAAAGGTGTCTCGTGATGTGGAATATAGGGGCCTATCCCTATCATATCAAGGTCTAATTGTTTGAAGAGTAGAATATCATTAGCAATACTCTCATAAGTTTGATAGGGTATCCCTATCATTATTCCACTTCCTGCTTCATACCCTAACCGTTTAAGTATTTTTAATTGGCTAATTCTATTTTCCAAACTCTTTGCCTGTTCTGAAGAATGAATTTTTTTAAAAAGGTTTTCATCTGAAGTTTCAAAACGAAGGAGATAACGATTTGCTCCTGCTTCTTTCCATAATTTTAAGGAGTGTTCCTCCTGTTCTCCCAGACTTAGTGTAATAGCCACATCTGCAATTTTCTTGATTTTTCTTATTAATTCTCCAATTTTTTCTTCCGTAAAATAAGGGTCTTCACCAGATTGAAGCACTACAGTCCCGTATCCATTTCTTTTAGCAAATTCAACACAACTCAAAATTTCGTTATCTTCCATTCTATATCGGGACAGTTTCTTATTAGAAATTCGTATTCCACAATATAGACAATTTTTTCTACAATAATTCGATATCTCTATTAAACCCCGAAGATGCACCTCCTCCCCAACATATTTTTTACGGACAGAATCCGCCATTTCCCATAATTCATTTAATCTATTTTCATTCTCTTCCTTTAGCCAATTAATAATATCTCTTTTATCCATTTTTTATTTCTTGTTTATTAATTTTTTTGTGTTCTTTGTTTGTATATTTCCAACGCAGATGGAAATGGTTCTAATGCCCTTTCAAGGATACCCAAAGAATAGGCTATCGTTAGTCCATAATTACTTATTGGAATTCCTTGTTTCTTGCAGTGCATAATACGGTTCAACATAGCCCGTCGGTTTAATGTACATGCCCCACAGTGTATAACCATTTTATACTTTGTTAAATCTGTGTAGAAATCATTCCTCTGAACGGTATCAAATTCTAATTTTCCACCGACATATTGCATTAACCATCTTGGGATTTTTACTCTGCCTATATCATCGGCAATGGGGTGATGAGAACATGATTCGGCAATAAGTATTTTATCTCCGGGTTTTAACGACTCTATAGCAAGTGTTCCTTCTACCTGTGTAATTAAATCCCCACGAAATCGTGAAAACAATATAGAAAAACTTGTAACCCATACATCAGGGGGAGTATCCGCAACTACTTTTAAGAACACCTGAGAATCGGTAACAACAATCTTCGGTGGAGTTTTCAACTGTTCTAATATTCGTCGGAGCTCCCTTTCTTTTACGACAACACACATAGCATCGTTATCTAACAAATCACGAATGGATTGAACCTGAGGCATAATAAGCCGTCCTTTAGGGGCTTCTTTATCTATAGGAACAACAAGCACCGCCAATTCGCCAGGACCTACCAAATCACCTAAAATCGTAGGACTATTAATAAAGTCTTCCGGGGCTGATGATATAAGTGCATTTTTAAGTTCACTAATACCTTCCTGTTCGGAAGCAATAGTCTTCACATATAAAACTTTCTCATTTTTTAATCTGTTGCACAATGTTTCATCAGGTTCTTGCAAATCTACTTTGTTAAACACGACTACGATAGGGATATTCCTTGACCTAAACTCGTTATACAATCCTTCTTCAAATTCACCCCATATCCCCGATTCTGTAACAATAACCCCTACATCCGTTCGGTCAAAAATCTGGCGTGTTTTTTGTATTCGCAATTCACCCAAAGCACCAATATCATCAATACCAGCGGTATCAATAAAAAGAATAGGGCCTAACGGAAGTAATTCCATGGGTTTTTCCACAGGGTCTGTTGTGGTTCCAGCAGTTTCTGAAACAATAGAAACATTTTGTCGTGTAATTGCATTAAGTAAACTCGATTTACCTACATTTCTTCTACCAAAAAGACCTATATGTAATCGAAATGATTTTGGTGAACCTCTGAACATATTTTATTCCTGAATTATCTTATTATTTGGGTTAGTAAAACCTAACTTTTGTAAGGATTCTGGGGCTAAAAGAGTATCGTATTCTTCAGGGGTTAAAATTCCTTCTTCCAATACAATTTCCCGAATACCTTTTTTAATACTGCTTGCTTTTTTCGCAATCATACATGCTTTCTCATATCCTATCTTTTGTATGAGTGCAGTTAAAGTTGCAGTAGAACTATTTACATAGGAACTACAAACCTCACGGTTGGGAATAATTCCTTTAACACATTTTTCTGCAAATAGATGGGTTACATTTGTCAGCATTTCAAGCATATTCAACAAACAATGAGCAATTAAAGGAACAAATGGGTTCAGTTCAAGATTTCCAGAGGAACAAGCAAATGTAATAGTCTGGTCAAAACCGAATGTGAGCATCGCCACCTGGCCTACAGCCTCAGGTAATACAGGATTTACTTTGCCTGGCATAATAGAGGAACCTGCTTGCAATCGTGGTAGTTGAATTTCTCGAAAACCTGCTTCAGGTCCAGAAGACATTAATCTTAAATCATTGGCTATTTTATTAAGTGTTATAGCATAGGAGCGGATTATACCGGATACTTCTCCGAACACATCCAGATTTTGGGTTGCATCTACCAAATTTTCTGCCCGTGAAAAACCAATATTTGATAATTCCCGCAGTTTATCTACAACACGGAAAATATAATCCCTTGGGGAACCCAAACCTGTCCCGATGGCTGTGCCTCCTAAATTTACTACGCGTAGCCTTTCTTCACATTTATAAATACGCCAACGGTCCCGTGACAAAGCATCAGCATAAGCACCCATCTCCCGTCCTAATGTAATAGGTGTTGCATCCTGAAGTTCTGTTCTTCCTATTTTTACAACATCAGAAAATTGCTTTTCATGTGTTTGAAACGACTCCAAAAGAAAAATAATTTCAGTTTCTAATTTTCTTAACATTCTTATAGTAGCGAGTTTTAAAGCAGTAGGATAAGTATCATTTGTAGATTGGTGAAGATTTACATCATCTAATGGAGAAATAATGTCATATTTTGCTCGTGGAAAACCTAATATCTCTAAAGCACGATTAGCAATAACTTCGTTAACATTCATATTTGTGCTGGTCCCTGCACCCCCTTGAAGAGCATCAACAATTATATGTTCATTCCATCTACCATTTGCTACTTCTTCGCAAGCATTAAATATAGCCGATGCTTTACCTTGAGGTTGTGTTAAATATCCTAATGAATAATTTGTCTCTGCACACGCAAGTTTAACAATTCCGTAAGATTGTATCAATTCTGGATGTACAGATTGTCGAGAAATTGAAAAATTCTCTACAGCCCGAGCCGTATGGATACCCCAATAGACATCCGCAGGTATTTTTTTTTCACCTAATAAATCGGTTTCAATTCGGTACTCTGACATAGGAATTACACATAAACATCCCGTTCACCCGATTTGACACGTACCAACATTTTTTCTGTTTTTGTCTTTCGGGCTTCAGGCATTGTATTTAATACTTCTTCAATCTTTGCCCAACCTACTTGTTTCGTTTCAGGAGATGCATAATCTTCAAGATATTCGGCAAAGGTGCTTAAAGCATTTACTTCGCAATGGTTTTTTATAAGCCCCGGCTTTGCAAGATCCATAAAGTCGGCACCGGTTCTACCCAAACGATAACAGGCAGTGCAAAAGGAAGGGATATAACCTAATTGTGTAACATCACAAATAACTTCATCAAGACTACGGTGGTCGCCTAATGAGAATTGGCTCATGTCTTCTTCCTCGTCCCCTGTATAACCACCGGGATTTGTCCTACTCCCCGCTGAGATTTGGGACACTCCTAACGCAAAGGTTTCTCTTCGTATATTTGGTGTTTCACGAGTAGACATGATTATACCCGTATAGGGCACTGTAAGCCTTAATATAGCTACAATTTTTCGAAAATCAAGGTCGGATACTGGATAAGGTGGGTGGGATGCAATATCAGAACCAACCGCAGGTTCAAGACGAGGAACACTTATTGTATGACATCCTACACCAAAGGTATCTTCTAAATGTTTAATATGTTGCATCAAAGCAAGTATTTCAAATCTCCAATCGAACAAACCAAATAGAACACCAACACCCACATCATCAATACCCGCTTTCATAGCACGGTCCATTGCCGTAATTCTCCAATCGAAATCTTTTTTAAGTCCACCCAGATGAACCTTTTGATATGTCTCTCTATGGTATGTTTCCTGAAACAATTGATATGTACCTATTTTTGCTTCTTTTAGTCTTTTAAACTCTTCAAGGGATAATGGTGCAACATTTACATTTACGCGTCTTATCTCTCCCCTACCTCTCTTTATACTATATATTGTTTCAATACAATGGATAATATAATCAAATCCTTCGGAAGGATATGACTCACCCGCAACTAAAAGGATGCGCTTATGTCCTTGGTCAACCAATGTTTCAACTTCTTTACGAACTTCTTCTTGTGTTAATGCTTTTCTACGAACCATTGTGTTACTTCTACGAAAAGCACAATATAAACATTCATTCTTGCATAGATTTGAGACATAAAGCGGAGCAAAAAGAACAAGCCTTTTCCCGTAAATTTCTTCTTTAACCTTTCGTGCAGTATCAAAAAGTTCCTTTAACAGGTCCGGGTCACTTATGGTTGCAAGTGTTGCTACTTCTGTCTCATTTAATCCCTTTAATTCAAGGGCTTTGGCAAGAATTTCTCTGATATAGACGGCATCTTTTTTAGTGCTATTCTTCAAAGTTTCAAAGATGAATTCCTCATTAATAGGAACTGTTTCCACATTAGAACTCATAATTCATTTCCTTATATTTATTAGTTAAACAGTATCTACACTGAAACAATATTCTATCTAATAACTTTTTTAAGAGCAGTAATCAATTGTTTTGGATTTAAAGGTTTTGATATAAATTCATCAATTTTCATTTGTTTTTTTTCTTCTTCAGAACGGGGACTAATGTCATATCCTAATTTGGAGTTTATACCTGTAATCATAATAATAGGAATTTTTGATTTTTCATTATTAAAATCTCTTACTTTATTAACAAATCGTATCCCCTCATCAATTCCCCCCATCATCAAATCCGTAATAATTACTGAAGGTGTATTAGAGACTAAAAACTCAAGGGCACTTTCAGAATTAGAAAATGCTATAACCCGATAATCCTCTCTTTCCAAAACAATTTTACAGAAATCCTGCACATCAATATCATCATCAACGACCATTATAATT
>DAOSUS010000101.1 GCA_035378955.1 Candidatus Hydrogenedens sp.
GAAACGGGAGAAAAAGGAAATGGTTTTTTGTCTACTCTTTGTGAAAATTGGGAACATTCTGCTCAAATAGCAATATCATCTGGTATTAAAACTGTTTTTATGCGTTTTGGTATCATAATGGGAAAAGATGGTGGTTTTTTAAAAAGACTAATGAAAATATATCGTTCAGGCTTAGGAGGTGTAGTTGGAAAGAGAAATGCATTTTTGAGTTGGATAGCCATAGAAGATTTGTGTAATGCTGTGACTTTTCTGTTAAAACAAGAACATTCTCAAGGTCCTTATAATTTTGTTTCACCATATCCCATTACGCAAAAAGAATTCTGTTCTATTTTATCAAAGGCTGTAAAGAGACCAGCATTTTTTCATATTCCACCTTGTTTTATAAGAACATTTTTAGGAGAAATGGGAAGGGAGTTGTTTTTAACAGACCAAAAAGTTTTCCCAGCCAAACTATTAAAGGAAGGTTTTGTTTTTACCTTTCCTCATTTTGCTGAATATCTTGAATATCTCTTTAAAGAACCCCTATAAGATATAATCCACCTAATCCTAAAAACGAAAACAAAGTTAAAATAATAAATAAAAGAACAAACCAAAACCAGATGAATACTCCACCTACAGGGAATACTTCATGAAAATTTCTGACATCTATAAAGGTTTTGCGTAATGATAAAATGTCTAAAAAACTAAATTTTTCTTTTTCACCAACTGCTATCCAAAATTTTCCTTCTCGGGGTTCAGGAATATAACCTACAATATAGTAATCTCCTGTTTTAGGTAATATATACTCAACTGGGGGGAATATCCATGAATATGTTCCTGTAAATTCTTCATGAAATATTTCTGGTTTTTGTGATTGTGTAGTAAAAACCTGTCCTCCATATTCTATTGGCACTGCAAAGGGAACTGTTATAGGGGGCAAACTTTTCGAAATAATTGCACATGCCGGGAAATATACCGGTTTTGAATCATCTAATTTTGGAGAACCTAATTGTATTTTAATTTTTTGGTTTTCTTTACCAAAAAATTTTAACCAGATTTCTAATTTCCCTTGTGTTGCATTGTGATATGCTACCTGTGAAATGTCTATGTTTTCTATATTATATGGATTATCAATACTTGATGGTCCACCATCAATAACAATAGGTTTATGGGCAAAACTATTTGCACATACAAAAGGTATCACTAATAACATAATCAATAGTGTCTTCATAAATCCCTCCTTTGTTAGTTTTTATTAAAACAGATTTCCCTTTACTTTCATTCCTTTTTCTACTTTTGCATCTTGTTTAGATAGTTTTAGTGTTCCTGTTGCGTATTCATCTTCTACTTCTTGTATTTCTATCTGTCCAATTGGTTCCTGCCTAAAACCCACTTTTTTACCGTTGATTTCAATAGGTTCCCCTTGTCGTAAGATAGTTAAAACGCAACCTTCTTTAATACCATGATTTTTTCCCAGATTTACAGTTACAGAGTTATCGGATACAGATATAACTGTTCCTCGAACATTTCTATTTGTTTCTTTGAAGCATTGTTCCATTTCTTCAGTAATTTTTTGAATGGTTGTGATTAAATCATTCTCATTAATAACACTTGAACACTGTCCAACGATTTCTGTTGTTTCTGTATCCACAAGACGAACATATACCATAGGAGATTTGCCCAATGAAGCAAACTCTATGAAACCTAAAAATCGTGCTGAGAGAACTTTTCCCAATTGCCTTTGTGTTTCTGCAGAGGCTAAATCCGAACTTCCTAATTGTAATTCCTGCAAAAGTTTGTCCAACATTTCTCTTTCAACAACCTGCACGGGTGTAAGTTTGTTTTTAACTGTTTTTTCGAGTTCTCGCTGGAAAGCACTATCAATTCCTGCTCTGTCAAGCAGCAATCCTTGTGCAACGGTATTCCCTTTCAAGAAGGCTATTACGGGTGGCTTTGTATCCCATGTATCACCAGATATTACCCCACTTTCTTTTAATTCTTTAAACCGAGTTGTCAATTGCGATATCTGTTCCTGTATAACCTTTTGTCTTTCTACATCATTATTTTTTTGTATCTGTTCAGTAATCTGCTGTAATAACAACTGAGTTACCTGGTCTTCTCCCCTCTTCGCTGCTTCGGTTAGAATTTCTTTTGCCTTATCCAATTCACCCTTTTTTTGATGAACTACGGCTTTGTTACTCAAAGCCACAACATTCATCGGATCGAGCGATACGGCTTGTTCAAATTCTTGTAATGCCTTTGTATCATCACCTGTTTCTTGAGATATTCTGCCCTGAGCGTTTAAGTTTTCTGCCTTCATCCAATCGTATTTTATTTTGCCTTCATTATTTTGGAGAATTGCTCGGGCTTCTTCAGTTTTGCCTAATTTTGAAAGAGCCATACCCTTAATAGTTTGAGCATAACCATCATCGGGCACTTGGTCTGCATATTCAATTGCTTTTTGGTAATCGCCCTTCATATATGCAAGTTTTGCTAAACCTGCTGTAGCATTTATCGCCCCGAACTCTTTTTCTGCCTCATCAATTTTACCCTGTTCAGACAAAATATATCCTTTAAGTTCTTGCAATTCTTGTGAAGCATTTGTTTTTTCATCCGGAATGGATGTATCCAACATTTTACTTGCAGTCTCTAAATCTTTCTTTCTATAAAAGAATTCCGCAGTTTCTTTCAGCAAACTTAACTGATGTCCTCCTCCCCTTAAAACTCTTTCAATAACCATTGAGGGTGGAGCAACAAATAAAATCATAGGAAGGACATCTACCTTGCTAAGCCACGATTTATCGGATAGTTCCTGCTCCGATACAATCTTAAATTTTAAATCCAATCTATTCGCAAATTGTTTAAGTCCTTCAGTATTTTCTTTACAGCCAATACCGATAATTTCAAGTTTTTTCCCTCCAAATTGAAGGTCTAATACAGATAATTTCGTTGCCATTTCTTCGCCTGCTTTGGGAGAGAATAGGAAAATAACTAAAACGGGTTCGTTTTTCTCAATATAATTATTTAAGTTTATTTCTTCTCCGTTAATATCTTTTGCTGTAAATACTGGGAATTTATCATTTTTTACAAATGTTTGTGCAAAAGCACTTGTCCCCAAAATTGATGCTAAAAATATAGTATGTAGCACCAAAAAAAACCTTGTTCTCATATACATAAAAAATCTCCTATTTAATCTTTCTTGTACAACCAATCTCTTTAATAATTTTACCATCTTTAACGAATTTTTGCTCATTATCTTTTAATGGGAGGTAAAAGAATATGTTTTGCAATTGTTTCACCGGGTTCTTTTGGCTTTATTACAGGAGGTAATTCGCCTGTTAAAGTATCATTGCCCCTTCGAACTGTCCATGAAATTGAATCAGGTTTTCCTTGAAATTGTGCAGTTTCCCCTGTACTATATTTTTCATTTTTATACACAACTTCCCCTGTTTGGTCTTTTATCTCTAATTCGACGGTTCCTTCAAAAGGAGAAATTTTATCAGATATTCTCTTTAAATCCAGATAATTTTGAAAATCTTCATAGGCTTCATTATCTTCAGCCTGCCAGATATTAAATATTGCTTTCCCAAAATATGGTTCGTTTATTTTTGTATTAACATTATTTCCTGTAGCATTCTCTTTTCCAGTCGAATAAGAATAAACAATTCCCAAAATTACACCGATTGCTATTAATATAATTCCTATAATAGCCACAAACTTTTGTTTCATTCTGATATTGTCATGAATTTTATCCAGTTCTTCATCTGTTTTCTTACCGATACTTTCATCTGCCAACATAGTAGGTGCTTCTGATATGGCCTGGCCATTATCTTTCTTCTCTGTTTTGTTTATAGCATTATTAAGGGCTTTTGAAAATTCCTCCATATTTTCATATCGTTCATCGGGATTTTTACTCATAGCCTTCATAATAACGCTGTCTAATTCTTTTGGAACTCGTATATTCAAATCAGAAGGAGGCAGGGGTTGGCTTCTTAATACTTTATGCATAATTACATTCAAAGTATCTCCAACAAATGGTTTTTCTCCTGTTATAAGTTCATACAAAACTACAGCCAGAGAAAATTGGTCGGATTTTCCATCTACCTTCCCACCCGTAAATTGTTCCGGACTCATATAATGTGGAGTACCGATTAATGTCCCTTCTTGAGTAAGAGTAGAATCCGGAAGTCGAGCAACTCCAAAATCTGTAAGTTTTATATTCCCATCCTTCGTTATTAATATATTTGACGGTTTGATATCCCTATGGACTATTTTGTGCTTATGAGTCTCATTTAGTGCACTACATGTAGCATTCGCTACTTTAATAATTTCTTCCATAGACCATATTTTCTTTTTACTTATCAATGATTTTAAATCCTCACCTTCAATATACTCCATCACAATATAAGCTAACCCCTCTTCCTCGCCCATATCATAAATAGTTACTACATTGGGATGTTGTATTTGACCTGCCATAACGGCTTCGCGTGAAAATCGAATAAATATTTCGTCTGCAATACTGGCGCTTACCGATAGGTCTTTCCGTGCTGTTTTAATTGCCACTTTCCTTTTAATAATAGGGTCATATCCTTCATACACAATACCCATCGCCCCTTTACCAATTTCTCGGATTATTTCATATTTCCCAATTTTCTTGGGTATTTGAGAATCTTCAATTACTGTATCTTCTTTTTTTTCTTCATCTCTTCTATCCATAAAGAAACTTTCTCCCTGTCTGAATTTTCTTTGGTGTGTTTTGTATATTCCTGAAAATATTGGATAGCCTTTTCTTCATCTTCCCTTTCCAGGTGTATTAACCCGAGATTATAATACGCTAAAGCATATTCCTTATCTAAATCAATCGCCTTATTAAAGTATTTTTCTGCCTGTTCAAATTGATTCATTCTTCTAAATGTTTCTCCCAAATCATTATACACCTGTGGACATGTAGAACATAACTCAATTGCCTTTTCAAAAATGGTTTTCGCTTCATCTAATCGATTTTGTTTCAACAATAAACGTCCTAAATTTCTTGTTGCTTCTAATGAATTAGAATTTGTATTTATTGCCTGTTTATATGCCTTTTCTGCAGTAGATAAATCACCTAATAGTTCGGATACTACCCCCAGATTAAACCATGCTTCAAAGAATTCCGGGAATAATTGTGCGGATTTTTTATAATATTCGAATTTCTTTTTTATATCATTCGTGTTTACTCCTCTATTATATGCTTCTATTGCAGATAATATAGTAGGGTCTATATCCGGTAAGGGAATAATTTCTGTTTCTATCAATTGATTTTTATTTGTTTCAATTCTATTATTATATCTTTTATACATAGGCGTCTTTTCTAAAAAGTTTTCTATCTCTTTTGACGAAATTGCCAATGAAAATGCAGTTCCTTCCAATTTTCCTATAATCATTCCTATAAAAATACCTTCTTTATTAAAAACGGGAGCACCACTTGCACCCGGGTCTGCATATAAAGTTAATTGATAAACTTTGTTCCCTTTATAGATACGATTGGGATTGGAAACTGTTCCAGTAATAACTGAAAAAGCCAGATTATCGGGTGAAGCCAATGTAAATATACTTGCTCCTGCATTAACCGTTTCTGTATTAAAAATATCCACCCAGGATTGAAAATTTTGCTGGGATTTTAAAACAGAAATATCCTTGTCTTCTGATATATACTCTACTTTCAATGGAAATACATTTCCATTGATTGTTTTCCCTTCTATTTCTTTAACATCTTTTACTTGATGTGCTGTAGCAAGAACATACCCATCTGGAGAGATACAAAAACCACTTCCCTGAATGATATTACCATCATTATCTATACAGTTAATTAGAAGCACTGTATTCTGTTTTTGCTTGACTAAATCTTCCAAACTTACATCTGAAAAAATAATAGGAGATAAAAATAGATATACCAGTAAAAGGAAAGTATTAAAGTATAAAAAAGAAAGTCTCATGTGGTATTCTCTAACTATCTAATAATTGTTTATTATCATTTTAACATGAATAACTATTTATTTTTTCTATTTAAATTTATCAAATATTATGAAGATTAATAAAGATTTTATAAACACATTAAGTACGGTATCTAATTTAGGGTTCTCTTTATGTATATTAGTTCTTTTTGGTTATTTCATCGGAAATAAATTAGATGAGTATTTTCAAACAAATGGGTTTTTGTTAGCAATTTTTATTATTTTATCAATCGTAACGGGCTTTATTGGTTTTTTTATCACAATATTTAAGAAAATAAAATGAGCGGGCAAAAATTTATATTCATATTTCTTATTACAGGTATTTTTGCATCATTTCTTCTTACAATCCTTTTTTCTGTTTTTTGGGGATTGAAAACTATTTATTTCTTTATTTCTTGTATATTTAATATATTTTTAACTTTCTTTTATGGTAAATATCTCGAATCTTATTTATCATCAAAAAAAGTTAACTTTATTGTTTTATGTGGCGTTATGAAATTGTTTCTTATTGCTTTATTCTTTATACTAACGATTTACTTTTCGGATAGAAAAATTTCAACTATTTTTTTGACTTTTTTAGGTTTACTCATTGCACCTATTACAATAAGAGGTGTATCATACTACTATAATTTATCTTAAATCACTGAAATTATATATTTTGGGAATACTCGATATATTTTTATATCTTACTAAAGTAGCAGGTATTTATCATGGAAGAAATAGGAAGACGATGGGTTCTTTACTATATACCCGGTACTGATATACTAATACCGGGAGGGGGAATACATGTCTTTACCGTGATATCTTCATTTTTTATCGTAATGATTTTGCTCTTGATAAGTTATATATTTTCTCATCGTTTTCAACACATTCCTACAAGAACACAATCGTTGCTCGAAATAGTTGTTTTGTGGTTTAAGTCGTTAATCGAACCGATTATAGAAACTTCAAATGCGAATATTTTATACGAAGTATTACCCTTTGTTTCTTCTCTTTTTTCTTTTATATTTTTTGCTATTTTATTTTCTTTGATTCCTTTACCTTATATGGAAGAACCTACCGGTGATTTGAATTGCACTATTGCTCTTGCTCTTTTATCACTTATTTACAGTTGGGTTACTGCTGTAAGATTTAAAGGGATACAGGGTTTTATCCGAGAATTTCAAGGACCTTTATATAATGATGATTCAGAAAGTTCTCAAAAAAACACTTTACAAAAACTTTCCGTTCTCTTTTTCTTCCCCTTCAAAATTATAGAGGAGGTTTCCAAAATTATTTCCCTCTCCTGTCGTCTTTTTGGGAACACTTTGGGTTCAGGAATCGTAAGCGTTGTTATTGCCACACTTACATTTTATATTTTTGTGCCTATTATATTTAACATGTTATTAACCGGTTTTGAGGCGTTTATTCAAGCATTTGTTTTTGCCTCTTTAACAACGGTATATATTTCATCTTACTTAGCAGAAAACCATTAAACAAAATATAAGGAGTTTTTTATGGATATTCACACATGGTATAACATGCTAAATTTTGTTGTTGCCCAAACAGCAGAAACAGCCCAACAAAACTCTAGTATTTCTATGACAGGTGAAGACTTACGAGTAATATTTGCCTGTTTATCTGCCGCTTTTACAATTGCAGTAGCGGGTTTAGGAGCGGCTCTTTCTGAAGGTTATGCTGCTGCAAAAGCATGTGAAGGGGTAGCAAGAAATCCTGAGGCGTCGGGACCTGTAACAAGAACCATGATAATAGGTCAAGCCGTTACTGAATCTGTTGCCATTTATGCATTGGTAATAGCCGTCATTATTCTTTTCTTTATGGTGTAAACCAGAGATACTATGATTAGTATAAATTTAACCCTCTTAATTGAACTTCTTTTATTCCTCTTTTTCTTTATTTTTGCGAGGAAATATATCTGGAAACCCCTTTTGCAAACAATCAAAGAACGAGAGGAATATTTTCAAAGAAAAGAGAATGAAATTGAAACCACAATTCAAAAAGCAAAAGAATTACGAGAAGAATATAAAAATACATTAGAACAGGCTCAAAAATCACTTGATTCCAGGATAGACAATACAATACGAAATGCTTATATTGAACAAAGAGCATTAATTGAACAGGAACAAAAAAAGGCAAATGAACAACTAATTCTTTTCCGAAATAAATTAGAAAAACAATTTTGCATGAATAGTACAGAAATTCAAACACATGCGGAAATATTATCAGAGAAGATAATCCAATGTCTGACACAACAAAAACGAATTTTTTAACTCGACATAAAAAATTCCTTATTAGAGTTTTAACATTTTATCTAATAGGGATAATAGGAGGAATATATTTTTTCCACTCCCCTAATTTATCCAAGGACTATTTACAAAAATATGAGCAAGAGCATAGAATTTATAAAGAAATTAGTAAACATCCTGATTATTACAAATTTTTACAAAGACCTCATCTATATAAAGGTTCACCGGAAGAGTTAGAAAAGTTTAATTTTGCAGCAAATTATGAAAAAAATCCAGATTTTTTAAGGGAAAAAGAGAGAATCTTTTATTATACCTTATGGTTCAAAACATTAGACTTTTTAATTATCATTTTCATAGTTTTTCATTTTGGATGGCAACCTTTATTGAATTACACATATACCTATCAAAGGCACATATTAAACAAACAAAATGAAATTGATAATCGTATACGGCAAAGCAATGAAGAGGAAGTAAAGGCAAAAAATCTTTATCAAACTCTACCCAATGTAATAAAAGAAAGGGAATATTATAAAGAATCTTTTTTGGCTCAGCGACTATCTGAAATTGAAAAACAAAATCAACAGGCTTTAGCACAAATTGAATTTCTATTGGAAACAAGGAAACAAGAAGCGATTTTACATTGTATTAACGAAGTAAAAAGACAATTGATAAATGAATCCATAAAGAAGGCTGAACAGGAATTAGTAGCATCAGAAACCCCTGAAAGATTAGAACAAACTGTTGAAAAATTTAATTTCTTAATAACGATGATTTCATAAATTGGAATAAGGGATATGAATCTTATAATACGGAATAGATTAGCCCAGCGATACGCAGAGGCATTAAAGTCTTTTATAAAAGATGAAAATGACCTCGTTAAAGTTAATGAAACATATCAGATACTCGCCTATTTATTAAAAAAAGAGCCTCGATTTCTTACTTTCTTAACCAATCCTGTTATCCCTTTTGAACAAAAAAAGAAAATATTAAACCAAATTTTTGAAATTACAGATTCACCTGAATA
The DNA here is from genome assembly GCA_035378955.1 of Candidatus Hydrogenedens sp. Lineage (NCBI taxonomy): Bacteria > Pseudomonadati > Candidatus Hydrogenedentota > Candidatus Hydrogenedentia > Candidatus Hydrogenedentales > Candidatus Hydrogenedentaceae > Candidatus Hydrogenedens > Candidatus Hydrogenedens sp. The sequence goes on from DAOSUS010000101.1 coordinate 9,243, forward strand.
TTTTAGAAATTTCTCGAACTTTCTTATAAAACATAACCGAGCAGGAATAATAAGGGAAATATCAAAGGTATTTTCAGAGAAGATTGACCCGTGGTTAAATCAAATTGAAGTTGAAGTTACAACAGCGACCCAGTTACCTGGAGAATCTGAAAAATCACTTATTAAAACCCTGGAACGATTTACAAAAAAGAAAGTTCGACTTGTAAAACACATTAACCCGTCTATATTAGGAGGAATTATAGTCCATTTTTATGGATTTTCATTTGATTTTAGTTATCGCACACAATTGGAAAAGTTAAAAGAAGAAATTATGAAAAAGGAAATTTCTATCAATGATATACAATCCACGAATTGATGAGATTACCAATCTTATCAAGCAACAAATAAGTTTGTATTCAAGTTCAATTGATGTTTCTGAGACAGGAACCGTAATCCAAAGTGGTGACGGTATAGCCCGAGTATTTGGTCTGAAGAATGCTTTCATGGGTGAATTGATTGATTTACCCCATGGAGTAAAAGGAATTGTTTTTAGTTTAGAAGAAGACCATGTTGGGGTTATACTTCTGGGGGATTATGAACTAATAAAAGAAGGGGATGTTGCTAAAAGGACATGGATGATATCCTCTGTTCCTGTTGGAGAATCTATTTTAGGTCGTGTAGTAAATGCTATTGGTGAGCCTGTAGATACAGGTGACCCTATACAAGCAGAAGCACATTACCCTGTGGAACGAATTGCCCCAGGCATTATTGATAGGACTCCTGTAACTGTTCCACTTCATACAGGCATAAAGGCCATTGACTCTATGGTACCTATTGGAAGAGGACAGCGAGAATTAATAATTGGAGACCGACAAACAGGTAAAACATCTATAGCCATAGAATTTGGCTGTACAGGAGGTTTTTCTTTTGCAACTTCCTGAGATTGTTTCTCTGGCTTATTATCAGGATTATTTGAATTTTTGCTTCGTTTAATAATCATTTTTACTACTTTGCAAGTTTTTCTTTTAAGTAATTATAAACTACGTTTGATACATGAGGTGAAATT
>DAOSUS010000102.1 GCA_035378955.1 Candidatus Hydrogenedens sp.
ATGGGAATGGCCTATAGCACGGTGTATAGTAGAGACGAATAATTATTCGTCTCTACATCTTAGGAATATATTGCAGGATAGAAGGGGAGGAGGTGCAATTAGAGGGGGAAGTAGAGGCGGATGAAAATTATTTTGGGGGTCGTAGACGAGATAAGCGAGGAAGAGGTGCAGGCGGAAAGATACCCGTATTTGGGATAATTGAGCGAGAGGGGTGGGTGAAGGTAGAGGTAGTGCCAGATGTTAAGGCGGAGACTTTATTGAAGGAGATAGAGAAGAAAATAAGGCGGGGGAGCATTATTTATACAGATCAATATAAAGCGTATGATACTTTAGTTATGCATCGGGATTATTTCAAGCATTTACGGATAGATAAGAGTCAACGATTTGCGAATGGTCGGGTGTATATAAATGGGATAGAGAGTTTTGGAGTTATACGAAGGAGCGGTTGCAGAAATTTCATGGAGTGAGTGCAAGATATTTTGAATATTACCTGAAAGAATTAGAATTTCGTTATAATCATCGGGATGAAGATTTATACTCATTAATTTTAACCTCCATCCTATTGGTGGATTTAAATAGATAATCACCTTATTTATATTTTAATTTAATTTTTAAATTTTTCCTTCCGCTAACAAAGATTCCTCTGTATACATTTGTTTATTTGTAGAATTAAACTCATGTTTAATTTGCCCAATAAGATTGTCTGTACTGAAAATTTTCCAATATACAGGAACAAAAGCACTTTTACCTGTACGTTCTGTTCTCTCAATCTTAAAACTAACTATTAAATGTCTTGCGTTGTAAATAACCTTAAAATCTGAAGGTCTCTCCGCCGGAGAAAAATAGAAAGACCGTTGAGTAGTTTGATAATTTCGTTCGTTGTAAGTTTTACATTCGATATAATTTGGTCTTCCCTTTCTGTCTATAACAAAAATATCAGGATAACCTACTGACTTTTTCTTGCCTTCTCTGGTTTCTGGTCTATCTGCCTTAAGCCCAATTTTATTTAGAGATTCTATCATAAATGGTTCAATATGATTCCCAACTTCATTTTCCCGCCTTGTAAATATTCCTTTTTGATTAGCATTTTTTGCAGCTATTTTTGTTGCTTTAATTAAATCTGTTAGCAATTGTCTATCATCGGGATTATTTTTATCAAAAGGAATTACTTTACAACCTGACATCGCTTTTATAGCAATTTTAAAAGGAATATTCTTAAGTGGTTTGAGAAATTGAGAAATAGCTTCCTCTAATTCTTTTATATATTTTTCTTGTTCCTTATCCATAATTAAAGTTTTTCAAATATTAAAATATTTTCTTTTTGCATTACATTATATAGACCAAAAATTATTTTATCTATATTTTTAACCAATCTAAAACCGATTTTTTGACAATAATCAATTGTAAATTCAACAGTTTTAATTTCTTCGCCCATGTAAGTAGCATTACCAATTACTATAGCGGCAAACCTTTTTGGTTTAAGAACCCGATGCATTTCTTCGTAACTCTTTTTCATATCCTGATTATATAAATTAATTCTTTCTTGACCACGACCCCTTACTCCAACAAACTTTTCTCTGATTTCCGATAGTTCATACCCTAATACTTTTAAAGCGTGGGCGTCATTTGATACATAGTCTAAAGCAATTGAATAAGGGGGTGAAGTGATTATTCCGTCGATACTATTATTTTCTAAAGGTAAATTTCGAGATTCGCCAATTTTGATATCAACCCACCCTAAGTTTAATTTTAATTCTCTGGTGATGTCTCTAAAATCTCTAACCGATTTAATCATTAACTCTATATTTTTATAAAATGATTGCTCAAAATTTCTTCCTCTTCTGGCATTATCACTCACTGCTACTAAATAAGCCATTTTGTAAAAATTTCTAACTTTTTCATCAACTAATGAATCAACCACTTGTAAGAATGATTTGCTTTCTTGATTAAAAAGATCGGTGTTAATTTTGTTTAGAATATTTTTTTTAATCTTTTCAATCTCATCTATAGCTTCTACACTTTCTGTTTTAACTTTGCTTTGTAATACGCACAAGGGTGAAATATCTATCCCGAGACAATTAATCCCCAATAATTGTGCTTCCACTGCTGTTGTGCCACTACCAATAAATGGATCAAGTACAATATCGCCCTCTTTTAACCCTATAATATTTAAAAGAACTCTTATCATTTGAGGGTGAAATTTCCCTTTGTATGGATAAATCCAGTGAGTTAAATATTGATTTACTGACCGAGTATTATTTTTTTGGATAATCCGGAAATAATCTGTATAATTTCCTGCAACCATCTTAAAGTAAGCTGTTCTTTTAATGATCTCATTTACATTTTCGATGCCCAAAAGTTTAAATTCCCTTAAACCGTTTGTTACTTGAAAATTGATATTCAAGGCTTCAAGTTCTAATTGAGCAAGAGCTAGTTCATATATGAACTGAACATTATCTAAAAGGATAAGAGTATTTTTTTTGCTGTTATCGTTCTTCTTATATGTCCAGGAAATGCTAATATCTTGAGCTCTATTAATCATCCTTTTACCTTTAAAATTTTTATTATCGTAAAATTCCATAATTTTGTTTTATTAAATCATGGACGCTTATGTCTAAAGCGTCAGCTATTTTTTTAACGGTTTCAATTCTGGGGTTTGGCGTTGCTCCAGATTCAATTTTTGTGATTGTATGTAAGGTAATGCCAGCAAGTTTTGATAACTTGTCTTGAGATATACCCAACTTTGTGCAGTATTTCTTAATATTCTTTGCGGTTATTAACTTTTCTTTTAACCTCGTAATATATCTTTACTATAATAATTGTACTGGCACTATTACCATTTGCTATTTTAGTATACGGAACTTATAATCAAATGTCAAACAAAGCCTGAGAGGGGTCCTTTTTTGTTACCTGCATAGGAAAAATGGGACAATAGGAATATCTATTTTGTCGGTACATTTATCTTTGCAAAATATAGCATCTAATTCCTTTGAAAAAATCAAAGACGGAAAAAATATAGAAAAAAGAGGACAGAGTAGTTCTAATAGAGCATTTTTATTCAAAAAAGGTCCGAGATTTTCCTAAAAATGATGAAAATTTCGTTATGGTCGGGGCGGCCGGATTTGAACCGGCGACCCCTTGGACCCAAACCAAGTGCGCTAGCCGGACTGCGCTACGCCCCGAAACGACAATATTATATCCCTTTTATCAGAAAAATAGCAATTTCCTATATCAGACCTGATTAAACTTATCGAATTTGTCCAAACTATCTATATTCCCCTCAAATTTATTTGCATTTCACCTCCTTTTTTTGACATAACATTTTTATTGATTAAACAGGGAGAAGCAAATATGAAAACAAACGCAATCCTTTTTTTAACGATTATCCTTTTGACCCCTCTTTGTTTTGCCCAGGTTGTTTTTGAGGAAGCCTTCGAACAGGGGACAAATGCCCCTGATGGCTGGCAGACAAAGGTATGGCAGGGCAAAGGTGAATTTCAATATCCCGTTACAGGAAAAAATGGTAATGCAGTTCAAATTTCTTCCTCCGAAGGTGGCGATTTATCCTGGTTCAAAGAGGTAGATGTTAGCCCATTTGCTCAATACAAACTCTCCGGATGGATTAAAACGGATAATATTCAATTAGAAAATGGGGCAGGAGCATTGCTAAATATTCATGGAATTGATGGTGCTCGCACAGAAGCATTGTTTGGCACAAATGATTGGAAATATGTTGAAACTACCTTTTTTGTCAGTTCAAAAACACGAATTATGGTGAATTGTCTTTTTGGGGGTTGGGGTTTGGCAAAAGGTTCCGCTATATTTGATGATGTAAAATTAGAAAAAATATCAGAAATGGTAATTGGTGATATGCAAATTTCCATTGACCCGTCAAAAAAAGGGACACCGATACATCCGTTTATCTACGGTCAGTTCATTGAACATTTAGGTCGTTGCATCTACGGTGGTATTTGGGCAGAAATGCTTGAAGACCGCAAATTCTTCTACCTTATTAATACCCCCGACTCTCCATGGAAACTTCATCCGACAGATATGATGCTATTTATTGACCAGATTCATCCTTACACAAGTTGGTATACGCCGGTCATCCTGCTTAACCCGCATCATGAACGGGGTTTGGTTCAAGAGGGGCTGGAAGTCGTTGCAGGTAAGGAATATATGGGCAGGGTTGTGCTAAAATCCACTCATCCCGATGTTATGGTTAAAATTTTCCTTCGTTCCGGTGATAGTCTACTAGGTGAACCTGCCGTTATCCAAAATATCTCTCAGGATTATCAAAAATATACATTCCGATTAAAGGTGGATAAAGATGGTAAACCTGCTCAATTTGCTATTCTTGCTACGGGACAGGGTAACTTATTTATTGGATCAGCCTCACTTATGCCAGCAGACAATATCAAAGGAATGAGAGCAGATACACTTACCTTGCTTAAACAACTCAATTCTCCTATATATCGCTGGCCCGGTGGCAACTTTGTCAGCGGTTATAACTGGAAAGACGGAATTGGCGACCCGGACAAACGCCCTACACGCAAAAATCCCGCCTGGGGCGGTATTGACACAAACGATTTTGGATTGGATGAATTTATTCAATTTTGCCGTGAAATTGGCACAGAGCCATTAGCTGTGGTTAACACAGGTTTAGGGGATGTAAACTTAGCCCGGGATATGGTCGAATATGCCAACGGCTCTATAAATACCCCAATGGGCAAATGGCGTACCGATAATGGCAATCCCGAGCCATATAAGATTACCTACTGGGGTGTTGGAAATGAAATGTATGGCGAATGGCAGTTGGGACATGTCCCGGTGGATGATTATGTTAAACGCCATAATGCATTTGCAGAAGCTATGAAAACAGTTGACTCCAATATTAAATTAGTAGGTGTCGGCGAAAATATGGGTATATGGAGCAAAAAGATGTTAGAAAATTGTGCTAACAATATGGATTACATAAGCGAACATTTCTATTGCGGGGATAAGAAGGATGTGTTCGAACATGTGTATCAGTTAGCAGAACGAATTAAAGCCAAAGTTAAGAATCATAAAAGTTATTTGGAAACCATCCCCACATTAAAGGAAAAATTTATCCCTATTGCAATGGATGAGTGGAACTATTGGTACGGTGACCATGTCTATGGCGAATTGGGCTGTGTCTACCATCTGAAAGATGCATTAGGTGTGGCTATTGGTCTGCATGAATTTTTCCGTAACAGTGATGTAATTACAATGGCAAATTATGCCCAAACTGTAAATGTTATCTCTGCCATAAAAACAACCAAAACGAAAGCATTTTTCGATACAACAGGGCTTGCCCTGATGTTATACCGTCAGCATTTTGGAAGTATTCCAGTTGCAGTTGATGTGAAATCTGTATCAAATGATAATCAAAGCAATACACCAATGGTTCCTATCGATGTTTTTGCGGCATGGAAAGATGAACAAGCAGGGATTATGACCCTTGCTGTTGTAAATCCACTGTCCAAAGAAATTAAAGTGCGTTTGGATGTAAAGGATAAAAAAGTAGAAACTCCAAAAACAGCATGGATACTTACAGGCAAAGACCCCATGTCCACTATCATAGCTGATAAAGAACCAGAGGTATGGCTATCAGAAATGAAAGTGAACAAGTCAACCTTCCCTGAGATGGAAATTCCGCCATTGAGTATTGTTATGACGGAACTAAAAGTTAAATAAATCTCAAAATAAAAGGAGCATGTATTATGTTATTAACCTCATTTGTCATTGCTACGGCTATTGCTACGGCTTACGAACCAACCTGGGAATCGTTAGACCAGAGGCCCACTCCGCAATGGTTTGAGGATGCCAAATTTGGTATTTTTATTCACTGGGGAGTTTATTCCGTCCCTTCTTGGGCGCCCAAAGACACCTATTCGGAATGGTACTGGAACCACATGCAAAATAAAGAGGGTGCCACATGGAAATTTCATGTTGAAAAATATGGTGAAAAATTCCAGTACCAAGATTTTGCACCTATGTTCAAAGCAGAGTTATACGACCCTGACCAATGGGCTGACATATTTAAAAGGTCAGGTGCCAAATATGTCGTTTTGACTTCCAAACATCACGATGGCTTCTGTATGTGGCCCAGTGCCCAGAGTTGGAATTGGAACGCTATGGACATAGGACCGCATCGCGATCTGGCTGGGGAATTAATAAATGCCGTCAAAAAAACAGGTATAAAAGCAGGTTTTTACTACTCATTATATGAGTGGTTCAATCCCTTATATAAACAAGATGTCAATCGTTATGTAGAAGAACACATGCTCCCGCAAATGAAAGATTTGATTGTTCGTTATCAGCCGGATGTATTATGGCCTGATGGCGAATGGGACTATCCGAGTTCGATCTGGCGTAGCACAGAATTTTTAGCCTGGCTGTTTAACGAGTCGCCAGCACCAAAAGATATTGCTGTAAATGACCGTTGGGGTAAAGATTGTCGGAATAGACACGGAGGATTTGCAACACCTGAATATGGACATATTTCAGAGGGTCCATTGATGGGAAAAGGGCTATTCGAAGAATGTCAAGGGATGGGCAAATCCTTTGGTTATAACCGTAACGAAACAGCAGAAGATTACCGTAGCACTACGGAATTACTTCATTTGCTCATAGACAATGTTTCACGAGGAGGTAATTTGTTATTAGACATAGGACCTTCTGCGGATGGTCGCATTCCCGAGATTATGCAAGAGCGATTATTAGAGATGGGCAAGTGGTTAGAAGTAAATGGAGAAGCCATTTATGCGTCTGATGTATGGAAAGAAGCACCTAAGATGGAGAATTTCCGTTTTACTCGGAAGGACAAAGCAATTTATGCCATAGCACTAAAATGGCCACCCGAGAAATGGGCTGTTCCCAAACCTAAGGAATATAACAACAAGCCCGAAGTAACATTAGTAGGTACTCAAATCAAAGCCCAAATAGAAGATGGGGGAAATGAATGGCTAATTACAACTCCCTGTGTATCGCCTGCCCAAATCCCTTGCCAACACGCCTGGGTATTTAAGTTACAATATTAATTATCCACAACTCACACAATCAAAATGCAAATACTTATAACTTTCTACTCGTGTCCTTTGTGATATTCATGATTAGTAATTATTTTTACCGAATTTGTTTTAGATTACGCCTTTGATTTGAAAGGTTTGTTCGAGGTATAGACTGCCTTCTTTGGCTCGGATAAGTAAGGTATGTTCACCTTGGGTAATTAAGTTATCAAATTGATAGTCTTCACCTCCGACAATATAAGGGGGTTGTTGGTATTGATTAATTAGTTTGTTGTCAAGGTAAATTTCAACTTCATTGGGTTTCATTCCTTCAATCCAGATACGGCACCGTTCCCATGGGTGGTATTCGAAGTCACCATCTTCAGATGGTTGGAGGTATATTCGTTTACTAAATTGAGTATTTTGTTCATCGTAGTGTTGCCACCATTTACGGACCGCTTCACTACTGGAAATGAGACGCATGCAGCGACGGTCTTCGGGACGGTTATGCGTACATACCCGTGCGTCTGCCTGATAGACATAAATTCCATCTGTCCCTGCTTGATAAAGTTGATAAACACGCCATAGGAATAATGCAGGCACCTCAGGTCCCCAACTTAATCCATCAATAACAGGTAATAATTTGCATTTTGAGCCACGAACCGCTTCAATATAAGGTGCTATTTCAAAATGCATGTGTCTGCCCTGAATGTTACTTGGACACAGGTAATCCACTAATTCATTGCTTATCCATGTTTTGAAATCGAATTGTTCCCAATGGCTCACACCTTTTGCCGGGAAACGAATGAGTAAGGGAACAGATTTATTGCGTTTTTGAGCAAATTCTTCTCGTAGTGTTTTTAGTTCTCGTAAAAATTGGTTACAGGTTTCTGGTTTATCAATACCACCGGGATACCTGCAAAAATCTATGGATATACCGTCGGCTCCAATTTCAAGGGTTTCTCTTAATAGGGATAAGATATATTGGCGAACTTCGGGTATGTCATATCGCAATAATCCACCTTGCATCCAGTCGGGGTGTTGTTTTGAAAAGTCGCTTTGTAATGGTGTCCCGGGATAACAGTTCGTAGCCCCAAAGTTAGCATGTGCCATTAAGCCTAATTCGTGGGCATATTGTAATTCGGTTTGTAATGTATTCGTCATTTGTTGCATTTTTCCAACATTATTTGTGTTTGGGACCACGCCACCGATAGGGTCACCTATAGTATTGTAAAGAAGTTGGTCGGTCAGGCGTGATTCATAAACAACCTTCATCCCAAAACGTCCTACTTGAATATCTACGATATTGACTCGGGCTTCTTTATATGCGGAGATAGGTTCACGATGTTGTAAAGTTTCCTGTATATCTTCAAAAAATGCCCAGGAGTAAGGCTCGAAATAGCCGGCAATGATTTTATCAGGAGTATCATATTGGCTTTCTAATTTTTCGACTAATTCATTGGGAAGAGGCACCAATTTAATGTAATCCAGTCCACCTTCAACATAACCGGTGTAATAATGAGGCTGTTTGATGATGAGATGTTGTCGGGTTAAATCTGTCCAGCGCCAGAGGGTTTCCTGAAAAGGTTTTATAGACCAAAGCAAATCGGTTCTTTCATCACCGGAAAGTCGCAGGTTGACAGAATAATTTTTGGGAGAGCAAACAAAGATGGCATATTTCCCTGTAAGATTTAGTGGATAAGTTAATTGGGGTAGGGGCAAATCTTTATGCCATATCTTTCCAAACAGAGCATTCTTGTATGTGGTAGTATTAGTGTCGAGGTCATTCCTAAATAACCATTTTCTATCACTTGTTTCCGAACTGTCCAGAACAACCTGTTCCTTTTGTAGAACCTGAGACCAATCTTCAAGATAAACTACATCTGAATTGTCTGTTTGGATTGGAGTTTGTAATGTGCTTAAAATTTTCCCATCGATAGATTGAATCTGAATGCGAAAATCAATATCAACTTTTCCCTCTTTTTGAGCCTCTGGATAAGAGTTAAAAATAACAGTTCGTTTTAGTCCTTTTGCGTTGCGTTCTAAGATTTTTCCATGGAAAGTCCATTCAGCCCATTCATCTTCAGAAATAAATCGGAGTGCCGTTTCTGAAATGTAGGGAGTTGTTTTAGCAGATTGCCATTTCTCTTCACCCGAGGGAGACCAGGAACAAAGTATCATAACTTCGTTGGGTGCGTCTTCTGGCACGGGATAAGTAAGATGAATATATCGTGTGATGGGGTCAATTTTGAGTTCAATTTTGCCCTCTTGTGGTTGGGCATAAGTAGTAATAAGAAGCAATAAGATGGTTATTAATAATATTGATTTTTTTGTTAGATTAGGGGAGAAGTAATACATCTTTTTACTCCATTCATTTTTAATATCTGGAATATTGTAAATTTGATTTTATGTTATAATATCAATAATTTGTAAATCATTGTAATAGGAATTTCGTATAATATATAGTGACAATTTAATATATTGTGTTTAACGGGGGCGAAAAGGTTTCGACGGAGATGGTTGAGGTGTAGAACGCATGCCGAGGTTGACCGGTTGGCCTCGTTAAAAGCCGGTCAAAAACAACTGCCAATCAAGAATTGGCCCTCGCTGCCTAATAATTGAGCAGCGCGTCCCACCCGTGATAGCCTGCTAACGGACTGGGGCGTCAACCAGCAGGTCTGTCCTTTCGAGATTTGCGGGGCTCGGAAGGCAGTAACAAACTCGCATAGCGGCTATGGTGAGCCAGCCCTGAGGCGCTCCGTAGTGGCGAATCTATAAAGGATGGGCTAAGCATGTAGTTGGGCTACACTGAAACATCTTCGGACGCGGGTTCGATTCCCGCCGCCTCCACCATTACTTATTAAAAAAGGATTTGTTCGTATATAATACGACTACAAAATAGTAGGTATGCCCGTAAATAAAGATTGTAAAGCAGGACGGAATAGGACAATAACCCTCTCAAAAAAAGAACGGCTGTTATATAAAAAGCGACTTTTGAAACTTCACGGTTCTGTATCGGTGGATGAGATATTAAATAAGACCATACATCAAGATTTGTTTAAGGTTCTCCCTTTTTTGCCAGTATCTTTTGTGGATTTGT
>DAOSUS010000103.1 GCA_035378955.1 Candidatus Hydrogenedens sp.
ATTTTCCTGGAATATGTAGTGTTACCGATGGGAAAAAACACACAAAGGTTTGTTCGTACAATAGGATTAACGGCTATCTTATTGTTATCCATTTCGCCTGCTTATGCATGGGGACCACGAGCCAGACAGGCACTAACTACTATGGCAATTCAAATGATACAATCGGAATTCCCGTATGTATTTCGTCCTACGGGTTCTGCAGGTGTAGGTTACGAAAAGGAAGCAATACAAGGCGCCACAGATAGCTGGCAAACAATAGCAGAGTTTTATTCTTTTGAAAATGAGAAAGCCGTATTGACAGCCATCAGCTCTGAAATACAACTACTTCGGGATATACGCAAATTTGGACCAACATCTTACTATGCATACCGTTTAGGGGTTTTATCAGCAATGGTTTCGGAAGTGATGATTCCGTATGGGTTTGCATGGACAGAAGAAGAAAAGTTATTGCAAAAACAGGTAAATGAAGATATAGATAAGAGACTTGATAATTATGCCTATCAGGCTTCAAAAACACAACGCTTTTTTGTAACGGATATAAACAAATTCTTTTTTGAACGGCGTCCCTATTTTTTAGAAAATAAAAAATTGATTGCTAATGATTACCGTTTAGGTAAAGGATATAATGGTCTACTTGCAAAAGCAGGATTGGATTATTTTGTAAGAACAGTTCGAACAATTTCGGATATATGGTATACCGTCCTTCGTCCTGAAGATGAAGGGATTTGGGTAAGTCCCCCTTCCGACCGCACACGAGCATGGTATTTTGTAAAAGAAATCGAGTATCTGTTAGATGTAAAGAAAAATATGTATCAAGCAGATAAAATATATGAAAACTTTACAAAACTTAGCACAAACCCTCCAGAAGCAGTAAATCGTATTGGCGATGCCTTTTATCGCTTAAATGACCCGCAAGCAAAAAGTAGAGCCGTTCAACTCTGGCGGAGTGCTTATGTCAATTCTGTAGGTGAACTTCGCAATTCTATTGCTAAAAAATTAGGAAATTACTACTTTGAAGAAGGGCAGACAAAGTTTACTCGTGCTGGACAACCCGGTGGTAAAGAGGAAGATTTAAATGATGCCTTATATAGTTTCCAGCAGGCTATAGAATTTGACCGCGACAACAAACAGATTGTAGATATGATACAGGCAACTTACCAAGAGATAAAAGAACGAACGGAATACAGGAACATGCTGGTAGCCATCATTTCACAGGCGGAAAAGACACAGGAAGAAGCAGAAAAATATCGTCTTGCAGGTGATTATGGAAACGCTATATTAACATATCGTATCGCCGTGAGTTTGTATAATTCTGTAGATGACCGTTTTAAGGATTTAGAAAACAATGCAAAGAGTGGACTTCGCCGTGTAAAAAAGAGTATTTCCGATGTGATAAATGAAATCTTAGACCGTGCCAGTGATGCTATTGACCAGGGAGACCAGCATAAAGAAAATAACCGCTTTGAAGAAGCCATATCTTCTTATGCAAAAGTAGATAGTATTGTAAGTGTGATTCCAGATGATGAAAATCCTTCGTTAACACAACAGAAACAAAATGTTATTGAACTATCGAAAAAACGCATAGAAGAAGCGAAGGTCGCAAAAGTTCGTTATGAGCAAGCAATCCAAGAAGCACAACAAAAGCAAGCCGCTCAAGGAGGCGGTGCTGCACCTCGTCCTGCCGCTCCTGCTACTGCTCCTACGGCTCCTGCGGCTCCTGCTACCGGTAAAACGGGTGGTTGATGACTTTAACTATATAGGATGAAAATGATATTTGCTCAACTAAAAAATAGTTGCGTTAATTACTATTATTTACTGGTTTTACTGGTTTTGTTTTTTTGTGGTGGTTTTTGTTTTGCTCAAACAAATGAGGATACATCCGAAGGTTGCGGACCTTACCATTCACGATATAAATTACAACCACCCGCAAAAGAAATAGGAAAGCCACCGTCTCGTTCTCCGCTTACAAATCCTCCTGCAACTTCTATTAAAGCCCCTTCTCCAAAAAAATCTTTGACGAATCCTCCTGCGGAGTCAAAGTCTGCACCCCCTTCCCGAAAACCCGTAGAAAATCCTCCGGCTGTTTCCATAAAACAACCACCGAAGAGATTACCTATTTCCAATCCTCCCGCAAAACCTGTTTCCGTGCCTAAACCAAGAAAGGCATTACAATCACCCCCTGCTGAAGCAAAATTAGCACCTCCTCCCAGAAAACCCGTAGAAAATCCTCCGGCCACTCCCATTTCCGCACCTACTAAAAGGCAACCTCTCTCTGCACCTCCCGCTGAAGCAAAATTAGCACCTCCTCCCAGAAAACCCGTAGAAAATCCTTCGGCTACTCCCATTTCCGCACCAACAAAGAGGCAACCTCTCTCTGCACCTCCGGCTAAAGCAAAATCAGCACCTCCTCCTAAAACTCCTGTAGGGAAAGAAGACATTTCCCGAATTCGTCCTTATTGTGTTGGGGTAAAGGAACCGGGCTCAAAAGATGAACATCGTTTCATGCATTAAAAATTAGTTTTTTTCTTTTACAACCACAATCATGGGTTCCGTATAAACAGTATCTTCATTCAAAAATTCAAGAGTAAGCCAGAGTATAAGCAAGGTTGTGTGAACATTCACTCCCTCGGAAGGTGTTCCTGTCCCTGAGAAGGCTCCATCATCCCTCTGAAAAGAAAATAGTGGGTATATGTCATCTCGATTGATGATTTTTTTCTTGCCAAGGTAGCAAATAAAAGCCAATGCTTCCACTTTTAAATCGGAAGGAAATGAGATGGAATAGGTCAACGAATACAGTCGATGGGCTATTTCGTTTATTAATTGTCGAACATCGTTATCATTAGTAGACAGGCAATTTCGTTCAAGAAACCAGGCTAACGCCAGTGCCGAATGTGTTGTCTCATATTTCCCCCGTTTGGATTGTTCCTCGATTTGTCGGATTAATGTAATTTTATCTGGACAGTCCTCTTGTTTATCAATGAAAAGGGCTTTTAATTCAAGCCAGATATAACTCTCTGCCTGTTTTGGCTTTTTCCACTCAATACCTTTGTAATTTATCAATCTCCCGTATGTTTCCAGAGATTTTATATCCTGCGGTGTAGGAATTCGAATAAAAGACCTACTAAAAGTGAATTCATCGGGCAGGTCAAATCGTCGTTGTAAATAGTCTAATAAAATCAGGTCCTCAACTCTAAAATGGGATTTATTTTTGCGGATATAATCCAGTATTTTATCTCGTGATTTTTCTAATTCCTGTTTCTGCAAGGGTTCGTTTTCCGAATATGCTAATGGGATAAAAGGATAGGCTAAAAATAACGGAAGTAAGATAAAGGCAAAAAATTTTTTCATGATTCTTGTTGTTCTTTTAATTTTCCTTGCAATTTGTCCATTAAGACCGCAGATAGGATAACAATTCCTAATGTTACCTGTTGCCCGAAGGTCTCAATACCAATCCAATTAAGACCGCTGTTTAATGTAAACACAACACATAACCCTAACCATGTTCCCCACAAGGAGCCCTTTCCTCCACTTAAACTTGTTCCTCCAATTACAACACTCGCAATAACAGCCAATTCATCACCGATGCCCACTTTGGGACTTCCAGAACCCATACGCGATGCTAATATTACCCCTGCCAGAGCAGAAAAGGCACTGCATAGAATATATACGAACAATTTTATCCGCTTAATCGGCACACCACTTAATCGGGCAGATTCTTCGTTTCCTCCAACAGCCAGAGTATGTCTTCCAGCGGGCGTATAATGCAGAAGAATAAGCCCCGATAAAAATATTAGCCCAAAGATAACAATACTTACAGGAACGATTTGAAACCACATTCCTCTACCTATAACTAAAAATTCTTCGGGCACAGGACTGATAGGTTTGCCATTCGTAATAATATTCGCCAGACCTCGCAATAAACTCATAAAGGCAAGGGTGACAATAAAAGGCGGTATATCCCATAGGGTTATAATACTTCCCATAATAACACCAATAAAAATACCTATCATAATCCCTGCAAGGAAAGAGAATGGCACAAAAGAACCTGAAATGGAAGCAAAACGAACAGCTAACATGGCAGATATAACCCCTGCTGTGGCTCCAATAGAACCAATAGATAAATCTATTCCACCCGACATAATGACAAAAGTCATTCCTACTGCCATAATTCCGAAAATGGACAATTGATTTAAGATAAGAATGATGGTGGATAGAGAAGCAAAGCCCGGTTGCCCTTGATTTCTACCTATGATTTCAAAAATAACAAATTCGAGAATTAAAGTAATGGTTAAAGGAACCCATGAACGATAGAAAAGTGTTTTAATACTCTGATTAAGCCACATTCTGTTTTTTATATCCTGTGGCAAACTGCATAATTTTTTCCTGTGTGGCTTCTTCGCGAGACAATTCCCCGACAAGGTGTCCCTCATGCATAACGAGGATACGGTCGCACATACCCAGGACTTCGGGCAATTCACTGGAAATCATGAGTATGGCTACCCCTTCTTCCAGAAGTCGGTTCATGAGTTTGAATATCTCCGATTTTGCACCTACATCAATACCGCGTGTAGGTTCATCGAAAATTAAGATGCGGGATTGTGTAAAAAGCCATTTGGCAAGAACCACTTTTTGCTGATTCCCACCACTTAAATTCTGGGCTATTTGTTCAATAGATGGAGTGCGGATTTGCAAGTCATGCACATAATTTTCTGCTACCTGTCGCTCTTTAGCAAGATTAAGGAAAATTCCTTTTGTAATTTCTTTTAAGTTGGCAAGGGTTGTATTTTCACGAATGGTCATACCTAAAACCAAGCCCTGATTTTTTCGGTCTTCCGTGAGCAGCCCAATACCATTTTTTATGGCTTCCTGAGGAGAGCCGATTTTTACTTCCCTTCCATCAACATAAATCCTGCCTGCATCAATGGGGTCTGCACCAAATATGGCACGTGCCACTTCTGTTCTACCCGCTCCAACCAGACCCGTAAGACCTACGATTTCCCCACAATGCACCGAAAAGTTAATATCATAAAAAGCACCTTTACGGGTAAGACCTTCCACCCTTAATCGTTCCTCACCACGAGGAAAAGAGACCTTGGGATACTCATCTGTAAGTTCACGACCCACCATCATTTTAATCACATCTTCACGAGTTACATCACAAACATTATGAGTTCCAACATACTGACCGTCCCGCATCACCGTAACACGATTTCCAATCTCATAGAGTTCTTCAAGCCGATGGGAAATATAGATAATTCCTATATCTTGCCGTCTTAAAACTTTTATAAGTTCAAACAAAGTTTTCAATTCATGGTCTGTCAAGGTTGCAGATGGTTCATCCATTACAATTATTTTTGCCTTTATGCTTAAAGCCTTAGCAATTTCTACCATCTGTTGTTGAGCAATACTCAATTCTGCAACAGGAACTCGCACATCCAATTTTAACCCAACACGCTCCAATACCTCCTGTGCTTCGGTATACATTTGTTTCCAATTTATAAAAGGGGTTTTGGGAATACGCGGTTCTCTGCCAAGAAAAATATTTTCCGCAACGCTTAAATAAGGAATAAGATTAAATTCCTGATATATCATGCTAATACCCAATTGCTGGGCGTGATAGGGAGAGGTAATTTGTATCGGTTGCCCTTCAAGGAAAATCTGACCCGAATCCATAGGAACCGCACCTGCCAATATTTTCATAAGTGTTGATTTGCCGGCTCCATTTTCCCCGACAAGGCAATGAACCTCTCCATAACGGACCTCCAACCTTACTCTATCCAATGCCAGAACACCCGGGAAGCGTTTGGTTATATCTCTCATCTCAAGTAATAAATCGCTCATTTGTTTTGCCCTTCTAATAAGGTTTCGCGTGTAATCAATTTTACAGGAATATATTTTACAGGAGGAATATTTTTCCCCTGAAAAAATTCCGCAATCGTTTCACTTGCCGTTTTACCAATCTCCTTCGGAAACTGAGCAATGTCTGCAATCAGCGATTTTCCTTCACGAATGGCTTCACATGCTTCCGGTGTGGCATCAAATCCGACAATCTTTATTTTTCCCTGCAATCCTGCAGATTCTACCGCAGCCAGAGCCCCTAAAGCAGAATCATCGTTAATCCCGAAAATGGCATCTAAATCCGAGCGAGAAGCAATCAAGTCCTGAGCAGAACGCATGGCTTTGTCTCGTTGTCCTTCGCCCGGCACTTTTTGGACTATAGTAATTCCAGGATATTTTTTAATGGCGTCTTCAAAGCCCTTAACCCGTTCCTGAACGGATGTTACCATAGGATGGTCAATAATAGCGACTTTCCCTTGTCCTTTTAATTGCTCCGCCAGAAACTCTCCCAACAAATTTCCACCCTGATAATTATCGGAGGCTATATGGCAAATAACCTCAGTTTCTTTAACAGCAATATCCACCGTGAACACAGGAATTTTTTTTCCCATGGCTTGCTTTATAACGGGTGCCATTCCGCTGGAATCTGTAGGGGCAACTACCAGTGCTTGAACCCCCTGTAATACAAACATTTCTATCTGGTCGTTTTGTTTTCGCGGGTCAAATTCTGCATACTGAATTTTCATCTGGATATTTTTTTGTTCTGCAGTCTCTTTCATTGCCCCTGCCAAATCTTGATAAAAAACATGTGTCTGCGTTAGCAAAGAAGCCCCCACTACTATTCGCTTTGTTTTTTCCTGCCCTGTTATTTCTTTTTTTCCTGAACAGGAAAGCATTAAAAAAGGTAGTAGAATTGCTACTAAAATTAAATGGTACCCATTTGTTTTTAAAATGCACATATCTATTAAAAATTCCTTATTTTACATATCTTCATTTTAATATACCTGAAAACAATTAATCCAATTGAAGTCAATTCGGAATTCTATTTGTCGTATCCTGCAGTATACCAACAATTATAGGGGAAAGGTTGTAAAAACATTTTATTATTTATAGATAGATTATCAATGATGGAAGGTTCTTCACTATTCCAATTTACTTTTATACCATCAAACCACGCTCCACTAAACGAGCCTTCTTCATTCCCGCACCAGACCCCCAACATGATGAGCAGGGTATTTGCAGATAAAGATTGAAAATTTATATCCGGCGATAAGGAATGGATAAGTTCAGAGATATTAAGAGTTATATGATGAGAACGGTAGCCGTAATCGGGCAATCTCATGGAGACAAATTTTCTTTCTTCTCTGCATTTGTCCAGAAATTGGGGGTTTGCAGACACTCCATCATGATAAGCCCAGATTTTTGGTATATGTTTAACTCGCTCCTCACGGGCTCCCCAATGACCTACCCACATCCAGCAGAATTCTTTATCCTTAAATAAAGCCACTCGTATAAATCCACCTCCATAAAAACTTTTTTCACTATTCGGAATGTAATATTGCATTTTAACAACAGGTTTTGCATCACCATCCGGTATTTGTAAAACTTGATAGGCATCTATGCTTTCATCGTATTGCCACGCATGCCCTTTATATCGGACAAATAAATGCAGGGATTGTTCCCCGGGAAGTTTATCACATTTTTGTATTTCATGGATAAACCCCGGTTCCTGTTCTGCTTGATATCGTACAGGAAACAACCAATCCGTTAAACCTTGTTCAAAATCACCATTTTTAATCCCTTTGTAGGATGACATCTGGCACCAATTCATAAAAGCACGAGGGTCCATATCTTTCGTAAATACAGGGAAGTTGGGTGGATACTCATGTTTTGCCTCTGTATCTAATTGACGACCTATCAATTTTACATCCGAACCATTAATAATGGCTTCTGTAAAATATCCACGGTCTTTTTCGGTATTAAACTCGGGATACTCCTCTCCAAAGGCTCTTCCAGGAACTAAAGTAGGCAAAACAACAAATTTGGTGCCCTGATATTCCCATGCCGTTCGAACAGATGCTTTAATACCATTATGAACATGCCCCATAAAAACATATTGAACATTGCCATATCGCACTATGGTGTCCAATAATTTGTTTTTCCTATCTTTAGGGTAAGTGTAATATTCTAATTGGGACAGACCTACAGGTAATAAATGATAATGCAAAAATACCATCACAGGGCGCCGCCATGCTTCATGAAGTTCGTTATCTAACCATGCTATCTGCCCTTCAAAATCATTCTTTTCTAATAAATCCGGTGTGCATAAAACAACTACCCTCCAAGAACCACAATCAAAGGCATAATCAGGCAAACGAAAACCACACAACCGTTCCTGCATAGATAAAAACAATCCATCCTCATACTTCCCATCATGGTTTCCATGCACTAAAACCATAGGCATTTTTAGAGGCTGGACTGCCTTTTCAAATGCAGAAAAATAATCTGGACGGGGAAAAGCAACAAGGTCGCCATCGAAAACAATTAAATCTACCTGCTCCTGATTTGCTGTATTCACCATTTTACACAATGTTTGTTCCAATTCCCGCTCAAATCCAACCGAACTATCCGCAGGACCTATTTGCGGGTCGGCTACGAGAAACATACGGAGATTTTCTGCTTTTCCCGCAAGAGAAGCATAATAATCCGTTAAGGCTTTGTTAGCTTCGCCCTGAACCAATAGGATAAAACATAAAACAACAGAAACCATAAAACCTCCTGATATATATCCTTTCCATGATTATACGAATTTATTTTTAATTGAACAACCTGAATGTCCAACCACCAAGCTACCCTATCTGAAATGTTTTCCATAGAGTTGATACAATATAATTTGTAAATATAAAAATTGGATTCCATGAAAGGAGATGTTTAATATGGAAAAAGTTTTGGTATTGTTAGCTCAAGGGTGCGAAGAGGTTGAAACGGTAACCGTAATCGATTTACTTAACCGTGCAGGCCTTGAAGTAACTACAGCCTGTCTGGATAATGAAAAAGTGATACACGCCAGCCATGGTGCCTTGCTAATGGCACAAAAAACTTTAAATGAAGTATTAAACGAAGAATTTGATATGGTTGTTTTGCCAGGGGGACTTCCCGGCGCAGACCATTTAGCAAACGATACAAGGGTAATCCGCCTAATAAAAGATATGGCAAAAGCAGGAAAATATGTTGCTGCAATATGTGCCGCACCACATATATTGGCAGAAAACGGCTTACTCAACGGGAAAAAAGCCACTGCTTATCCCGGGTTCTTAAAGAAATCCGACTTTCCTCAAATAGACATTTGTGATGAAAAGGTTGTTGTAAGTGGAAACATCATCACAGGTAGAGGTCCGGGAGTTGCCATGGATTTCGCCCTGACACTCATCGAAATTCTATGCGGAGAGGAACTACGCGATAAAGTAGAAAAAACCCTTGTCCGCTATTAAAATTACACCTTTGCTAATTATATATTTCATTCCACCAAAAGATAGAGGTTAAAATAAAGGTATACAAATCATCATTACTACAATTGAGATTTCTAAATAAAGGTTTAATTTTTTAATTATTGTAATACAGCGGGAGTTTCAAGGGAAAATGAAACGAAAGAGAGCGGGAGTGGTATTAATAATATCGGTAAGCAATAGCGAAATAATAAACTTTAATAAAAGGAGATAAAAAAGAGGAAAAAAGAACAAAAAATCAATACAATTATTATTGGTTATCGAAAAGATATTTTCCTTTCCCAAAGCGATTTTTCCTCTCCAAAAACGGTATAATTATTTTGCAGGTTAACACAAAACCTAAAAATCCTATTTGTTCAGAGGTCTCAGGTATCCAATGCATCCCATCCGTCCCATCCGTCCCCTTTGTCCCATGCGTCCCATGCGTCTCATACATCCCTTTATCCCATCCGCCCCCTTTGTCCCCTTTGTCCCGTGCGTCTCATGCGTCCTATGCATCCCATTTGTCTCATTTGTCCCATGTGTCCCATGTGTCTCATGCGTCCTATGCGTCCCATCCGTCCTATGCGTCCCATCCG
>DAOSUS010000104.1 GCA_035378955.1 Candidatus Hydrogenedens sp.
CCATAAGGGTCGCTTTCTTCTTTACTTAATTTTTCCCATATTTCTTTTGCTTGTCTTTTTAAATTGTCTGCTTCTTTTATCTTTTCTTCTTTTATTTGCGCATCACTTATTTTTTCAACTTCCTTTATTAATTCCTGGGCTTTTTTTTCATATATTTTCCCCTGATTTCTTAAAATAAACCGGGGTGCTACAGGATTATCAGGAAATCTATTTCTATAATCTTCCCATCCTTGTAAGGCTTCTTCGTATTGTCCATTCAGCTCCTGACAAATATATAATTGTCTTCTTACCCATCGTTCATGAGGAACACGCACTGCTTCGGTCAAATATCGGACTGCATTGGGGTAATCGTTCATTTTGTTTTTATAAATGGCAAAGCCAAGGTCAAAATATAGTTTATAATCTCTGGGATTATTACGAATGCCTTTCTTTAAAAAGTCAATGGCTAAGTAATAAAAAGTTTCCTTTTCTCCAACACAAGCTTTATATTTTGGATTCCATTTTTTCAGGTGTTGAGGTGTATCAATAAGTTTAGCAGTAGCATTATATGCCAGGTGCCATGCTCCGATAAGATATGCTTCAACAAAGTTAGGGTCTAATGTTACACAGGTTCTCATTAAAGGGACCATACGATATAGCAATCCTTGATGCCAATAACGGTCTACTTCAAGCCAAATCAAACTTGCAGCAATTTTTCTAAAGCCAAAGAACAAGTTAAAGATATTAACTCCACTTTCTTGGGCTTCTGCATAGGTTATATTTCTATTAAATTCTATTTTCCCCTCTCTAAGATTTTTCAGAAATTCTTTTTTCAATTCTTCCATTTCTTTTTTGGTTGTTATCTTCCATATTATAGGGTCGTTCGATATATCACCTATTATATTTGCAAAATTTTCACGATAAGATATTGTATTATCTATAGAATCCTTAACTTGTTTTTCATTTTGAAGTATTGGAATGGCTTTTTCTGATACTTTATCAAAAAGTTGTAAATCAACAAATTTTTCTGTTTTTTGTTCTCCTTCTGAAGCCTGAAATAGTCTTTCCTGTGTTCCTACTGCAAGTATCCATCTATAAAAAGCCTCGCATTCTCTATAAAATTCAACATGCCTACCTTGATAAGCACCTAAAATTACAAATATTATAAATAAGAGTGATAATATTATATTTACTTTTTTATCAGTCATAAGTCTTTATTCTCTATACTTCTCTTTTTCTGAAAATCCAATATGCAAGGATATACCCACAAACAGCATAAATAAGTCCATACAAAACTAATTGAGGAATTAAAACATCTGTAGGTGGGTCGTTGGGTTGTGAATTTATAATTTGTGTTTTTAAACTAAATCTCTGTAAATTGGGTAAGACATTCCACAAGATATAAGCGATATAGCCAATTAGAGAATCAAGCCATTCTCCTGTTTGTCCGGAACGATTGTAAACATCTTTTAGATATTCGGTAAGACTACCCGTTATGTATATGAAAAGACCTGCTATAGTGGGCAAAACGGAGGAACTTGAAGCACATGCTATCGCAAAAGTTAATGCAGAAACTATTAAAAATTCAAAATATGTTAAGAAAACAGACCATAAAAGCAAAGTAGGTAAAATTTGTTGTTTTATATATAAAGAAATAAAGAAAAGTCCTCCCATTAAACAAAGGTTCATAATAATAATTAACTGAACACCTAAAAATTTACCGAAAAGGTATTGGAAACGACGAACAGGTTTCGATAACACAGTGTATATTACCCGATTTTCTATTTCTGTAGGAACAACAGATGCAGAAATAAAAATAGTTATTAAGATACCAAATATTGAAATCGTGGTAACACAAATATCTTTTATCAATTTCAAATCCATATCGGTGCTAACATCACCTACCGTTGCCTGATTAATAAATGATGTCATAAATGTAGCACCAAAGATAACAAGAAGACTGAGAATGAGAAAACCGACCAAAGTTTTCCTTCTTAAGCCTTCTCTCCATGTGTATACCGCAATAAACCAAGGACCTTTTATAAAATCAAGGAGACTTTTCATTTTATGAACTCCGTTCTTTTTTTGCTGAATCAATAACATTTACAAATAATTCTTCCAATGTTTCCCGTCGAGGTGTTATTTTTATTAATTGCAAACCAACGGTCTTTCCCAATTCAATGGCATTATACAATTCTTCGTCATTTTTTACTTTGAGATATACTTTGTCATTAATCTGGTCTACTACATCTCCCCCTTTATCTTTAATCTCCTGCACCACTCCATTTTTAGCATTTGCAAATTCTATAATCCTATCCTTTGAAGTAAGTAATTCTTCTAATGTTCCTGAAACACGAAGAATCCCTTCGTACAAAATACCTACACGATTGGAAATCATTTCTACCTCTAAAAGTTCATGACTTGAAATAAATAATGTTTTGCCTTCATCTCGTAATCGGGACAAAATATCTCTAATCTCTTTTCGAGCAATAGGGTCAAGACCCGTAGTAGGTTCATCTAATATTAAAATTTGAGGGTTACTTATAAGTGCCTGAGCAAGACCTATTCTTTGTCTCATACCTTTTGAATATCCTTTAAGCATTCTTCGACGGGCATGAGACATACTAACAAGTTCTAATACTTCATCAATTCTCTTATTTAATTCTTTTCCCGTTAATCCATAGAGTTGCCCATAAAATCGCAATATTTCTTCCCCTCTCAGAAAATCGGGATAGTAGGAACCTTCAGGCAAATAACCAATATTTTTTTTGACATAAGCGGAATAAATATCGGTTGTACCCATGATTTGGATTGAGCCAGAAGTCGGGAATATAAGTCCTAGTAATAGTTTTATTGTCGTCGTTTTTCCTGAGCCATTGGGTCCAAGATACCCATATATTTCAGATGGGAATACTTCTAAGTTAAGGTTTTTTAAGGCAGATACTTGTTCTCCCCTAAACCCAGTATCATATACCTTTGTTAAATTTTCTGTTTTAATTACCGGGTCAAAATTACTATTCATATAAAATAAGAACCCTTTATTTTTTTGTGCAGATTACAAGTAAATATAGATGATTAAATCATGTGTTTATGATACTCTAAATAGTTCTTTCTTTTCAAAAAGTATTGAATTTATTATATTTGGGGAGAGATTTTAAAATTAATATTTTTCAGATATACTGAATCTTATTGTTTTTGTTTATTGATAATTTCAATTATTTCTTCTGGATTGGGTAGATCATAATCCCAATATTTTACAATCTTGCCCTCTTTAAGATATACCAATCTTGGGGGTTCTTTTCCTATAAGGCTAAGAAAAAGTCTTACTTTATTACCCATAGAATAGATAGGAAATATTGGTTGAACTTTATTTAAAAATTCTTCTTTTTCTTCTTGGGATTCTTCAAGGCATAGTGCAATAATTTTAGGTATACCATTTATTGACATATAATCATTTATTTTAGGAGATTCTTCAATACAGTGGTCACAACCAAAACTTAAAAGTGCTACCAAATATTCACCCTGCCCTAAATCGTATATGTTCCCATCTATTTCTATTTTTATTTTTGAGTAAGGAGTTATATTATTATCTTCGACATTCTTTTTATCTATCTGCTCTGATTGCAATTGCTGATAACAGAAAAATGAAGTTAGGATAATTAAAATTACCAGTGGAAGATAATATTTGATGTATGTTTTCTTCTGTTCTGACCTTTCTTCTATTGGTTTAACTCCCGAAAAACATGCAATAGAAATAATAATAAGTATGATGTTTTTTATTATGGATTCCAATGGACCCATTTCGATTTTACCAAAGCATCCGCAATCTTTAAGGTCATTAAATATCCAAGCATATAAAATTAAGGAAGTAAAAATAAAAAGGAGTAATAAATTTATTGTCATTGTGAGTCTTCGAAATGGAAATGAAATTAGGAATAATAGACCTAAAGAAATTTCAATAAGGATTGTTATTGTTGCAATCCATGGGAGAATTTCTTTTTGTGTTATGACACCATAGGCATAAATCTGAACACAAAACTGATTGATTTCTATTATTTTTAGTGTGGCACTTGTAAGGAAAAGCAGTCCAAGAGCAATTTCCAACCAACGAAATATCTTAAATTTGTATGTATACGGTCTTAAAAAAAATATCATATTGTTTTCATTTTGTTTCTAAATTATAACAATGCAGACACACTATAAATTCTTCGGAAGTAGTTCTTTATTAATTTTTTCTGTTTCCTTCTCTTTTTCTGGTGTGGCAGACAAATATTGATATAATGTGTCTCCAAGTCCGAAGCCGACATAAGCAAGCATAACAGGAAATAAAACAATTGCTACAGAAGTAGTCATTGCATAGTGAATAATGGCTATAACAAATGCAGTAATTGCAAGGGTAAGAAAAGCGGGTTTTGGAGCAAAAATAAAATATTTTAATCGGTCTTTTGGATATTTGACGGAACTAACCATAAGTAAAGCAAGGATAACAGCCATAGGACCTAATGCGTAATAAGCAAAAGGACCTAATTTATGAAGTTCTAAACGAGGTTCAAAATAGTTTAAAAATAAGACAAAAGCCGATAGGGTACCTCCTGCTGCAGGTGATGGAAGCCCTCTAAAAGAATCGCGTTTTTCTGTTTCAAATGTGTTAAATCTTGCTAATCTCAATGCAGCACAAATTACATATATAATTGCCATATACGACCCTGTTTTACCTATGATGGACTCTGTTCTCGGTGAAACGGGTAAATGAAATCCTTCGGGAAGGTATGCCATAAAAACAAGGATACCCGGAGCAACTCCAAATGTTACCAAATCACTTAAGCTGTCATATTGTTTGCCAAATTCTGAAACGCTATTTGTCATTTTTGCTATGGTGCCATCTAAAGAATCAAAAATAATAGCTAATAATATAAAATATGCTGCTTTGTCAAACTCCGAGCCAATACTCGCAAAAATACTCGCAATACCTAAGTAAAGGCTGATTGTTGTAAATAAACTTGCTAAGACATTAATAGGATTGCGTCTTTTTATTTTCAAATCTATTTTTTGTTTTTTTCTTTTTCCTGGCATCATTTTATTTGAACCTTCCAATAATCGTTAAGCCGGCATATACTTTTTCTTTGTCCTTTACATATACTTCGCAATTCAAAGGTAAATATAACTCTACACGCGAACCGAATTTTATCATACCAAATTTTTCCCCTTTTTTAATAAAATCTCCTTCTTTTATCGGGCATACAATCCTACGTGCAATTTTGCCTGCGATTTGCCTAATTGTAATATTTCCTTTCTCGGTTTCTATAAAAAGTGTATTTGATTCATTATATTCGCTGGATTGGCTTTTCATCGCATTCATGAATTTGCCTTTTTTATAAATAATCTTTTTTATAACTCCATCGTAAGGAAAACGGTTTACATGAGCATTAAAAACAGACATAAAGATAGATATTCTTAAACATTTACCTTCGTAATATTCCTTTTTTTCTATTTCTTTTATTTCTACAATGGTTCCATCCGCTGGAGAAACGATTTCATCTTCTTTTGCATTTATTACTCTTGGAAAATCACGAAAGAAAAATAGAATGAAAATTGATAGTAGGAAAATGATTATTCCTAAGGGTAGTAAAGATTTATAATACATAAATCCTAAATAGGATAATAGTAGCCCTATGAGCATACAGGGCAAATAGTATTTCATGCCTATAATCCATGAATTAATGGGCTGGTTCATAAAAGTTCTCTTTCTTTTAAACTTACATATTTTCCATCACCAAGTATAATATGGTCTAATAGTTGAACGCCGATAATCTTACCGGCTTCTTTTAATTGTTTTGTAATTTCAATATCGGTCTGACTTGGTTCAGGGTCTCCTGATGGGTGGTTATGTGTAATAATTATATTAGGAGCACCAATTCTAACCGCAAGACGGAATACATCCATAGGACTGGCTACAGTACTATCCAAACCTCCTTGAGATATTGTTTCTACTTTTATAACATCATTTCTTATATTTAATAAAATACAATTAAAACATTCTATTTCGTATTCTTTGTATCTATTCATCATTAAGTCAGCCACATCTGCTGGTTTCTGGATTCTTTTTATAAATGTTTTTCGATGCTCAATAAGTCTTTTTCCCAATTCAAGTGCTGCTTTTAATTCTATCGCCTTAACTTTTCCGACACCTTTTACTTTTTGTATTTCTTCGATGCTTGCCTGGGAGAGTCTTCTTAAATCTCCAAAAACATTTAAAACATCATCAGCTAATTCAACGGCATTTTTTTCTTTTGTTCCTGTTCTAAAAAGCACGGCTATTAATTCAGCATCCCGTAGTGCTTCAGGTCCGTTTTTTTCTAATCGTTCTCGGGGTCTGTCATTTTCAGACATATCCCGAATAGTTTTCTTATATTTATATTCTTCCATAATACCTCTTTACTACTTTCCTTTCCAATTTCCTTTTACAATTCGAGGTAATTTCTGTAAATCAAACAGTGTTTCTATATTATCATATCCGTTTTTTTGAAATATTCTTTCTACTAATTCCCTCTGGTTGTCTCCTATTTCTAATAAAAGCCAGGCATCAGTATTTAAATATTTTCTGGCTTCTGAAATGATTTCATGAATTATATGAGTTCCATCACCTTGACAGAATAGTGCCTGAGAATCTTCATAGTCTCTGACAGTAGGCGGTAGAACATCACGATTGTTTTCTGGGATATAAGGAGGATTGGCTAAAATAATATCAAATTTATTTATATTATCTATAGAAGTAAACAGATTACTAACGATAAAATTCACGGATACTTTATTTTCCTTTGCATTATGTTTTGCTAATTTAACAGCGTTCTCGTTTATATCTATAGCAAAACATTTCACTTTTTTTTTGGTATTTTTGTAGATGGCTATAGATATACAACCTGTTCCCGTACACAATTCTAAAATATTAAATGTTTCTTTTTCCTTTATCTCTATTATTTTTAATGCTTCTTCTACAAGTAATTCTGTTTCAGGGCGAGGTATAAATATAGGAGGAACCGTTTTAATTTTCAATCCAAAAAATTCTGTATAGCCGAGTATGTATGCTATGGGTTCATGCTTTTTTCGTCTTTCTATCCATTGATAGAACTGTTCTGGGATGCTAATTTCTTCTTTTATTTTACTTAGTAATTCTGCTCTTGTAATATTTAGGACATGAGCAAGAAGTAATTCTGCTTCAAATCGAGGGTTATCTGATACAGGAATTAATTCATTGGAAATGTGATTGAGTAATAACCAAAGAGAAGGCATGATTTTTACTTTGTTTGAGATGTTTCCGCTTCTGCGAGTTGTGCTAACCTTTCTGCTTGGTCTGCTGTTGCAAGAGCATCAATAATAGGTTGTAATTCTCCATCTAAAACTTTATCGAGAGAATATAATGTAAGTCCTATTCTATGCTCTGTTACTCGATTTTGAGGAAAATTATAGGTCCGAATTCTTTCACTTCTATCTCCAGAACCTACTTGAATTTTTCTATGTTCCGACCGTGTTTTTTGTTCTTCATGGGTTTTAATATCTAAAAGTCGTGAACGAAGAACTTTTAATGCTCTTGCTTTATTTTTATGTTGAGAGCGTTCATCCTGACATGTAACAACAATTCCCGTGGGAATATGTGTAATACGAACGGCAGAATCCGTAGTATTAACTCCCTGTCCGCCATGACCCGAAGAACGATAAACATCTATTTGAAGGTCTTTCGGGTCAATATCTATATCAATTTCATCAGCCTCTGGCAAAACGGTAACTGTAACAGCTGAGGTGTGAATCCTACCCTGAGCCTCTGTTTCTGGAACTCGCTGAACGCGGTGAACTCCTCCTTCATATTTTAATTGACTATAAACGGATTGTCCCGAAATTTGAAAACAAATCTCCTTATATCCTCCTAACTCGGTAGGATGTGAATCTAATAATTCTACTTTCCATCCTTTCTTTTCTGCAAATCTAATGTACATTCTATACAAATCTGCAACAAATAACCCTGCTTCTTCCCCTCCGGTTCCTGCTCTTATTTCTATAATTGTATTTTTTTCATCATTGGGGTCTTTGGGGAGAAGTAAAATACGAAGTTTTTGTTCCAACTCATTTAATTGTTCTTGTAATGATTGTTTTTCTTCCTGTGCTAAACTTATTAGTTCGGTGTCTGTTTCTTCTTTTATAACTTCTTCTGTATGATTTAGGTGTTTTTCTTTTAATTCAAATAATTGGTAGGTTTGAACAATATCTTCCATTTCCCGCTGAGTTTTAACCAGTTTCCGATAAACTTCGGGGTCACATGCAACTTCAGGGGAAGCCATTTTTTCATTCAGACGATTATACTCATCAACTATAGCGCGTATTTTTTCGCGCAGTAGGGTATCCATATTATATAAATTAGTTCACTTATTTATTTTGTGTTTTAGGACTTGCTTTCCTGGCATATTTTTTCTGGAATCTCTCTACCCTACCTTCACTATCTACAAATTTTTGTCTTCCTGTAAAAAAGGGATGACAGTTAGAACAAATTTCCACATTAATGTTGGGTTTTGTAGCACGTGTTTTAAAAGTGTTACCACAAGCACACTTTACAGTGGCTTCAACATAATTCGGATGGATACCTTCTTTCATTGTATTCTCCTGTAAGTTTTATATATAGTTCCCTTAAAAATAGAATAACATTATATCAATAACAACATATAATTATCAAAAGTTTATATCTATCTAATGATTTTCTAAAGCATCTCTTATTGCGATGTATTTATTAACAGCATTTAAATATGCTTTTACAGCAGCCTCGACAATATCTGTGCTTGAACCGTTTCCTGTGATATTTTTACCATTAAATTTTACGACAACGGTTGCTTCACCAATAGCATCTTTTCCAGGTGTTGTTGCACGAATATCAAACTGCTCCAACTGCCCTAATACACCTGTTATTCGCTCAATCGCTTTACATGCGGCATCAACAGGACCATCACCTATGGCAGTGTCCATTAAATGTTCACTTCCTTTTGTCAATTTTACTAATGCAGTATAGGGGTCGTGACCTGCAGTTCGAACTTGCTCCAAATGATAGGTTTCAACTTGTTCTTGATTTAATGTCACAATCAATAGAATAATGTCTTCGTCATAAATTTCTTTTTTCCGTTCTGCTAATACCATGAATTTTTCATACAATTTATCTAATTCTTCTTTATTAAGACTATAACCTATTTCTTCACATCGTTTTGCTAAACCTGCCCTACCAGAGTGTTTGCCTAAAACAAGTGTAGAACGGACATTTCCAATCATTTCTGGCGTCATAATTTCATAAGTTTTTGTATTTGCAATTACACCATGTTGATGTATTCCTGACTCGTGTGCAAAGGCATTTCTTCCGACAATAGGTTTGTTGTAGGGAACTTTTAGCCCTGTTAATTTACTTAAAAGATTACTTGAAGGCATAATTTCAGTAGTTATAATATTACAACTATACGGGTAAATATCGTGCCGAGTATGTAATATCATTACCAATTC
>DAOSUS010000105.1 GCA_035378955.1 Candidatus Hydrogenedens sp.
ATTGCAAGTAGTGCCAGAACCGAAATGAATAGGTTTTCTAACCACTTTATTTTGTATAATGGTTTTAAATTTATTAGCATTCTTTTTTAAGATATAAGTTATAATTATTCAGTGAAAGAAATATATCCCTATTCGGATTATGTTTTAATTAAAAAAGCAATACTTAAAAAATACAAAGATTACTTTTGATGTTTTTTATACATAATTGGTTAATATAAAGTGAAAAGTCAAATTGATTTTGTTATCATTCCTACAAATTTTAGAAAGAGGTTTTTATGAATGTTTTATTAGTATCTCTTCAGAAAAATTTCAGTATTATAAGTTTAAAACTATTACATGAAATTCTCCGTAGGGAGGGCTTTAATTCTAATATTTTGTATGTACAAGGATTTCCCGAGGATTCTAAAAGTCTTGATTCATTAAAAGGATATATAAAAGACTTTTCACCCAGTTGGGTAGGAATAAGTTTAACTTCATCAGAATATAAATATGCCAAAAATTTTACCTTATTTCTGAAGAAAAATTTTGATTTCCCCGTAATATGGGGAGGAGTTGAACCTACGGTAACACCAGAACATGGCTTGCCTTATGCTGATTATGTTTGCATAGGAGAGGGTGAAAAAGCGGTGTTAGATATTTCTAACGCAATTAAGAATGGTGGAAAATTAGAAACGATAAATAATCTGGCATATAAGGATGGAAATGACATTCATATTAATCCATTAAATCCTCTTTTAGAGTCTATGGATGAATTACCTCATATCCCTCGTGTCTCTAAAAACTCCTTTTTCTTACATAAAGGAAAAGTAGTGGAACTTACTCATGAGTTAGTGCGAAAAAACAGTGTGCTTCATGCCAGCATATATAGAGTAATAAATTCACGCGGGTGTCCCATGCGTTGCACCTTTTGTGTGAATTCTTTCTATTACGATTTATACCCCAAATATCATTTTCGAACTGCATCGCCTGAACATATTATCGAAGGAATAGTGCGAGGGATACAGGAACCCTTACCAGTAGCGGTGATTTCTTTTTTAGATGAAAACTTTTTTGCACGAAAAAAAGAAGATTTGGATAAGTTTTTTAAATTATATAAAGAACGAGTGAACATTCCTTACATTATTTATTCTTCTCCTAATCTTATTACCGACGAAAATTTAGAAAAAGCAATGGATACAGGCTTGAGAGGAATACAAATCGGTTTGCAAAGTGGAAGTGAAAAAGTCTGTAAAGAGATATATAAAAGACCTATTTCTGTAAAGAAATTTTTAGATAGTGTTGAACGGGTTAAGAAATATGGCTTAATACCCAATATTGATGTTATTTGTGATAATCCTTATGAAACATTAGAAGATGATTTGGCAACGATTAATGTTTTATGTAAAATCCCGAAGCCTTACTTTTTCTATCTCCTTTCGTTGACCTTTTTTGAAGGGATACCGCTTCGCAAACGAGTGGAAAAAGAGAAGCCCGAAATATTAAACGACCCTCATGAAAAAGATATCTTAATTACAAAACCCAGTGTAGTAAATAAGTTAAAACATTTGGCTGGAATCTTCCCCTCCCGAATTGTCTTATCCCTTAGTAAGTGGTATAAGAAAAATCCAGAATCTAAAACATTAAAACTTCTTGTTGGAATATGTTTCTGGTTTGCTTTAATTTTTGTTCAACCCTTTATATTTCTCTGGATATTGTTTTTATTTAGCAAAAAGTCAATAAAGCAAATGTTGAAATATCTCTATTACTTTGTTGACTTTCGTATTTTCAAAACATTCAATTTCTGGAGAACTTCAAAAGATACAGCCCAAACTTAACTAACTATTCTATTATACACACCCCATTAATAAAATTTTAAAAAGGACCATTTTCTATAATTTGCCCTCTCTCTCCTTTTTACCTTTCCTTTTTATAAGATATTAAAAAAATATATCTATTATATTTTTTATGTAATTTTTCTGTTATTATATATTCATTAATTATTAACAAATAAGGATATGAGAAAGGGATAAAAATGAAAAGAAAAAATTTTTTCCATAGGAATTGGGTAAGATTTACTTGTTTATTTGTTTCCTTGTTTTTTATGACCGCTTTTGCTTACTCACAGGTTCGTGTGGCTATTATTACAGGGGGGCATGGTTATGATAAGGAACCCTTTGAAGCCATGTGGACAAGCATTACCGAAATGAAACCTACTTATTTTGATTATGGTGTCAAAAAGTGTGAATTTTTTGATAAAGACCATTCTGACGAGTTTGATACTATTGTATTTTACAATTTCCATCAGAAAATTACCCCTAAACAGCAGCAAAACTTTTTAAAAATGTTGGAGAAAGGCAAGAGAATTATTGTTATGCATCATGCTATTTCAGCGTTTCCAGAATGGAACGAATTTAATAAGATTATTGGAGCAAAATATTTTTCAGAAGATATGGAATGGGAAGGCAAGAAATATGAACGGTCTAAATATAAACACGATGTAAAAATTCCGGTCCATGTTGCAGACAAAAACCACCCGATTACTCAAGGAGTAGAAGATTTTGAAGAGATAGATGAAACATACAGCGGGTATTACATAGCTCCTGAGGTTCATGTATTATTAACAACCAATTGTCCAGAAAATACACCATTTATAGCCTGGGTAAATAAATACAATAATTCAGAAATATTCTTTGTGCAATTGGGACACGGTCCCCAAATATTTGCTAATGAGCAATTCCGTAAACTTATTAGCAACGCAATTAAATGGGCATCTGGAAAAAACAATTAATGTTAATAGAGGAAATTAAAATGATGAAAAGAACTGTTATGCTATTCACCCTAATAATTTTATCAGGTAGTTTGGTGTCTTTTGCTGAAAACTCTCCATTTTTTAAAGAGTTTTTTGCTATGGATACTGCAACCCGAGATGCTGAACATGCAACACCTGATTTACAGGTATCTTTTGCTAAAGAATTAGGTTTTACGAGTATCAGTTGGACAGGTTTTGACCAGATGGCAGAACTTAAAAATGCTCTGCAATCTAACGGGTTAAAATTATATGCGGTTTATTTCTGGGGAACAATAGAGAAGGAAGGTTTCCAGATTCAGCCGGGCTTGACAGATATTTTGGAAATAATGAAAGGTAACGAATATTTCCTTTGGTTGACTATAAATAGCCAGACATGGAAATCCAACGAAACGGAATCATATCAACAAGCCCTTGCTCTTATTCGCAATGTAGCAGACCAGGCATTACCTTATGGTGTAAAAGTAGCCTTATATCCTCATGCCGGATGCTGGCTCGATAAAACAGAACAAGCCTATCAATTAGCACAAGATTCGGGAAAACCCAATGTGGGTATTTCTTTTAATCTCTGTCATTGGTTAAAGGTGGATGGCCCTGAAACAAATCTGGACCTTTTAATTCGTAAAGTAAAACCTAAATTATTCGTAGTTACTTTAAATGGAGCAGAACCGCCAGGTGATTGGGATAAATTAATTCAGCCTCTGGATAAAGGTACTTATGACTTGAAACCTTTATTAAAAACCTTAAAATCTATCGGATACACAGGCCCCATTGGTTTACAAGGCTATGGTATACAAGAACCCGTAAAAGAGCATTTACCCCGCTCTATGAAAGTCTGGAAAGAACTCGTAACAGCCCTTTCAAACTACGAACCTATTCACATCTCCACGGATGACTTAAATGCTTTTCGTGAACCTGTAGGAACATGGTATAGTGGTGCCGATGCTATGATAGACCCACAAAACGAAGCACTCCTTACTTCCTTACCCGGTGTTGGTGTGCTTATCAATGGAAAAGATGGTAAGACAAATCATCTTATTACAAAAGAGGAATGGGGTGATGTTGAATTGCACATAGAATTCATGGTGCCGAAAGGGTCTAATTCTGGCGTGTATTTCCAGGGCAGATATGAAATTCAAGTATTGGACAGTTGGGGTGTGGCAGAACCTAAACACAGCGATTGCGGAGGAATATATCAACGGTGGCATGAAGAACCAGGTATTCCCGATGACCAGCGAGGATATGAAGGGAGACCCCCTCGTGTCAATGCGTCCCGTCCTCCCGGTATATGGCAAAGTTTTGATATAATTTTCAAAGCACCAAAATTTGATGCAGAAGGGAAAAAGATTGCTAATGCTCAATTTGTCCGTGTTATTCACAATGGTATCGTAGTGCATGAAAATCAAGAATTATCCGGTCCAACACGAGCATCTTTATTTAATGATGAAGCCTCTAAAGGCCCCTTAATGTTGCAAGGAGACCACGGTCCTGTGGCATATAGAAATATTTGGATTAGACCTTTAACAGACAAAGAATAAATTATATTATAAGGAGATTTTGTATGGGGACCAGTAATAAAAAACAAACAGTATCAAGACGCAGTTTCATAAAAACATCTGCGCTGCTTGCTTCTTTTCCATTAATTCCTAGCTTTTCCCTTTTTGGCAAAGACCCGAAGCCCTCTGAAAAAGTAGGAGTTGCTTTTATCGGTACTGGAGAACGAGGAAGGTATTTAATGAATGCCTTGATGACAGTTAAAGAGGCTCGGATTCTCGCTTTGTGTGATGTTCGGAAAGAAGATTTAAATGAGGCTAATGATGTTGTCCGAAAGAAATTCAAAGATGTATCCCTTTATAGAGACTTTCATGAAGTCTTAGCTCGTTCGGATATTGATGCGGTAGTCATTGCGACCAATGACCACTGGCATGGTATTCTTTCCGTTCTCGCAGCAGAAGCAGGGAAAGATATGTATGTTGAAAAACCGTTGTGCATTTCTATCCAAGATGATTTGAAAGTCCGAGAGACAATAAAAAAACATAACCGTATTTTCCAGTTTGGAACTCAACAGCGTTCTAATGATGATTTTCGATTTGCTTGCGAATTGGTTCGAAATGGCTACATTGGTGAACTGAAGAAAATCCGTGTTGCAGTACCCGGTGGTATTGTGGGTCCTACCTGTGGAGAAGAGCCCATTCCCTCCTTCGAAGACTTCAATTATGAAATGTGGTTGGGTCCAGCCCCTACAGTCCCATTTTGCAAAGCAAGAACTGTAAGACCCAACTGGTTTCACATTGCAGATTATGCTATGGGCTTTATTGGCGGTTGGGGCATTCATCATGTTGACATTGCCCAATGGGGACACGGCAATGATGAAACATCAGGTCCAATTGAATATGAAGGAAAAGGTGAATTTCCCAAAGAAGGTATTTGCGATTGTGCGATGGCATGGGATGTCCAGATGAAATATGCAGATGGCGTTATTGTTCATTTTACTAACGAACAAACAGAGAAAAAAGAACCCAACCTGAACCCCACAGGAATAACCTTCGAAGGCACAGAAGGGACTGTTTATGTAAATCGTGAAACACTTCAGGCGAAACCCGAAAAATTATTGGATATTAAATTAAAACCGACAGATGTCCATCTATATCAAAGCAAGCATCACTTGAAAAACTTTATTGAATGTGTCCAAACACGCAGACAAACAATAGCCAATATTGATGTTGCAGTTCGTTCCAACGCTCTGTGCTTACTGAGTGATATTGCTATTCGAACTCAGAAAATTATCCGTTGGGACCCAGAAAAAGAAATCATTACCGACCCGTTACCTTTACCCGATAATGTTCAACAACTCATCCACCGTCCCAAAAAGCAACCCTGGAATATAATTTAAAAACAATACTATGTCCAACAATATCCTGAAAATTGAGTGGGAACGGCTTGTTTCAGAAGAAGAGACTTGCCCAAGATGTCATGCGACAGAAACAGAGTTAGAAAAGGCAATTTTACATTTACAATCATTGCTCAATCCTTCAGGGATACAGATTGTTTTAGAAAAGAGAACAATTACACCAGAGCAATTTAAGGAAAATCCACTTCAATCCAATAGGATTATCATCAATGGAAGGTTATTAGAAGACTATTTACATGCCCATACAGGAAAAAGCCCATGTTGTAGTGTTTGCGGACCTAATGATTGCAGAACCGTTATTTTGAATGGTAAAGAAATCTACGAATCCATACCTGCAGAACTAATTATCAAAGCAAGTCTAATGGCTGTTTCTAATCGGTAATATCATCGAACTATTTTCATTCCTTTGACTATGGACAACACCCTGTTAACAAGATAGAAGTAAGATATGTTGTTATAAGGGAAAATCTAGTTTTGGGATACGGTTTTATTTTTTAGTTTTTCGGAGACTGTATTTGAAATTGTTTCCGCTTCCGTATTTTTATTTTGCTTTCTTAGAAATTGAACATAATTTAGCCCGAGAAGCCGAAATAGTTCCTCCTGTTTCGGGTCTGATAAGTCGGATGAGGAAGATATATTTTGCCATGCTTGCTGAAAATATTGCTCTGCAGTTGCGGTATCTCCCTGAGTGTTCTTTATCTGTGCTAAAAGCCATTGTGCTTCTGAAAGAACGCTTTTATTTTCCGTATTTTGCCCTGTGATTTCTTCTAATTTTTTTGTTACCCATTCCGTTAAGCCTTTTGACATAAGAGAATCAAGATGGTTTTTTAACACCTCTAATTTTTTTTCCTGTGAAGATAAATTATCCATTAATTTATTCAAAGGTTCTTCCACATTACTTTCCGGAGTTTGCTGATTGCCTGGTATAGACTGTAACAGTTGTTCTAAATCTTTGGAAATATCTGCTTCCACCGGTTTTTTTTCGGATTCACTTCCTTCTATTGCACCCTCTACTGCATTAGTCCCATTTTTATCATCATCTTTTCCTAATTGTGCTGAATAAATTTTATTTATTTCAGCAGTATCTCCTTTCTGTTCTTCTTCATCGGTATTCCCAAATGTATCCTCTCTCTTTTTGCTTACAAGCAGGAGTGGTTTTTCTCTCGTTTTTCCCGGAGCCGCAGAAAATCTTTTTTGTGTAGATTTTTCTTTGATAGGAGAATAGCCCGAAGATAAAAACGCTACTGCAGCAAAAGTAGTAATTATCAATACAGTTGTAATAGCAACAATCCATATCTCTTGCTTATTCATAAACAACCCTAATTTTATATTTCCATTAATTATACCCCAAATAAACATTAATAGACAGCAAATCCTAATTCTTTTAACGATTGTATTCCCTGTTTCACTTCCTCTACAGATTTCATTAATGCAATTTTATTTTCATCGGAAAGGGGTATCTCAACAATCTTTTCCACACCTTTTGCCCCCAAAATACAGGGCAATCCCACAAATACTCCCGATATACTGTATTCCCCTTGTGTATATACTGCACAGGGAAGTAATGCCTTCTCATCTTTCAAAATAGCCTGAACCATTCTCGCGGAGCTTGCTGCCGGTGCATAATAAGCACTACCTGTCTTTAAAAGAGACACAATTTCCGCTCCGCCTTTTCTTGTCCTATCAACAATCTGTTCCAATCGTTCTGACGAAATGAGTTCTTTTACAGAAATCCCGTCAACGGTTGTATATTCCGGTATAGGTACCATCAAGTCCCCATGCGAACCCAATACCATCGCATTTACCTGCTTCTGACTAACACCAAGTTCTTCCGCAATGAAGGAACACATCCTCGCACTGTCCAGACAACCTGCCATTCCCATTATCTTTGCAGGAGGATGATTTAATAAATGAAAAGCCAATTGCACCATTATATCCAGAGGATTGGTTATAACAATTACAATGGCTTCGGGAGCCAATCGCTTTATGTAATCACATATATTAGCAATAATCTTTCCATTCTTTTCCAACAAATCAAGGCGACTCATACCCGGTTTTCGCGGGAAACCTGCGGAAATAACAATAACATCCGCATCCTTCATATCCGAAAAATCATTACTACCTTTTATCGAAACGCTATATCCACGGACTATACCAGCCTGCATTAAATCTAACGCTTTCCCCTGAGGCAATCCTTCTACAATATCCAATAACAACACATCACCCAACTCCATCTCTGCACAATACTGAGCAAAAGTAGCTCCAACATTTCCTGCCCCAATAGATACAATTTTAGGTCGGCTAAATTTACTATGAAACATAATCTACTCCTTATTACTTTTTAATGAAAAGAAATTAAAAATTGTCTATCGTTTTTCCGGGAAAAAATGCACCTCTACCATAGCACACAAAGCATGCCATATAGGCTGATGCCCTTCCTGAATTACTTTGGTGCTATTGCCGGGTGTCTTAATACAAACATGACTATATTGAGCCATAAGTCCACCAGAAGGACCTGTCAACCCAATAACTATGCCATTATTTGCTCTTGCTATACTGATGGCATATAAACAATTTTTGGCATTGCCCGATGTAGAGATGGCAAGCAAAACATCCCCCGATTTTATCAACACACTCAATTCCTGTGCAAAAGCAATATCACGCAATGGGCAATCATTTTCAATGGCTGTTTTCAAGGCACTGTTCATCCCTAATGGAATGGCTCGTAATCCCGCTTCAAGATATTTTCCGAGTTCCTCTCCGGCGAATTCATGGGTTAATTTCTCCAAAACCGATTTATCTATAGGTCGTTTCCGTTCAAAACTTTTAACCAATTCCCCTGCAATATGCAGAGCATCTGCATAAGAGCCACCATTGCCACAGGTAAACAAAGTGCCACCCTTAGAAAAACAATTGACCAGAATTTCATGTGTCCTTAAAATGTCATCGGCACATATTTTGAGGTCGGGTCGGCGACTTAATAAATCATCAAAAATTTCCTGTTCAAGTGGAGATAAATACATATAAAAAATCCTTATATTTGTGGACAGAATTGAAAAACGACATAATTATAACAATTCAGAGAATGAAAAAGGGAAATCCATAAAGTTTCAACTATTTATAAACTCTTTCAGGATTGTCACAAGTTTTAATAAAAGCAAGTGAAGTTGACAAAAAGAAAAGACATTTGATAAAATAATTCTTCCCTGAAGGACAGAAATAATTCGCTGGCGTAGCTCAGCAGGTAGAGCAGCTGACTTGTAATCAGCAGGTCGGGGGTTCGATTCCCTTCGCCAGCTCCATGAAATTGAATATATAATTTTGTGGTGGGCTGCCCGAGTGGTTAAAGGGGACGGGCTGTAAACCCGTTGGCTAACGCCTACGTTGGTTCGAATCCAGCGCCCACCACCAATTTGAGATAAAACGCCTAATAGCGTTTATAATATATACTCGTTTGCGGGAGTAGCTCAGTTGGTAGAGCGTCAGCCTTCCAAGCTGAGGGTCACGGGTTCGAATCCCGCCTCCCGCTCCATGTTTTGCCCACGTAGCTCAGTCGGTAGAGCACTTCCATGGTAAGGAAGGGGTCACCAGTTCAATTCTGGTCGTGGGCTCCATTAGTTATAAAGATTATGTAAATAAGTAAATTAAAATTTAACAAAAAAACATAACCCAAAAAGAAGGAATACAGCGATGTCGAAACAGAAATTTGAGCGGAAGAAGCCGCATGTGAACATTGG
>DAOSUS010000106.1 GCA_035378955.1 Candidatus Hydrogenedens sp.
ATAGATTTAGGGGAACGACTGGGAATGTTTCAATCTCTATATACCAAGGGACGACCTACATCATTGCAAATTGAATATGCAGGCGATATTAGAGTTACCGATACCTATCCCATAACATCCGCAATCTTGACTGGTTTTTTGAAGCCGTTAGTAGAAACAGTAAATATGATTAGTGCTCCGATGCAAATTAAAGAACGAGGTATAGAATGTAATGAACGGAAAACGGCTCGTCCTTCCAGTTATGCTTTTGAGATTTCACTTCGTGTAGAAACAGACCAGGAGGCTCATACCGTTACAGGGACATTATTCCACAAGACAGATGCACGAATTTGTAGTATTGATGGTATGCGTGTAGATGCGAAGCCGGAAGGATATATGCTTGTTTGTCGGAACGAAGATAAACCTCTTGTTATTGGTCGGCTTTGTACCCGTATCGGGGAAGCGGGTGTTAATATAGCTAATCTCATGTTAGGACGCGATATTAAAGGCGGGCTTGCTCTTACCGTTCTTAATCTTGACCAACCCCTAAGCGATGAAGTCATACAAGATTGTGCAAAACTGCCGCATATTATAGAAGCCCGACTTTTATCTTTACCGGAAAATAGTACAAACAACAACTCGTAAATTTTATATCAAAAAAATTTATTCTTTATGAAATAATCGGGTTGTTATCTTTTATAAAAATAGAAGTTTTGAAATAATACACAGAGGAGAATAAATCATGTCGAAAAACTTAATTCAAGTTCCTAAAGGGGAAAAAATTATATTCAAAGATGGTGTTATTCAAACCCCTGACCAGCCTATTATTGGATTTATCGAGGGAGACGGGATAGGTCCCGATATATGGAAGGCATCGAAATATCTATTCGATTCTGCTGTGGAATTTTGTTATGGCGATAAGAAAAAAATAGCATGGATGGAACTTTACGCAGGAGAGAAAGCCAATAAATTGGCAAATACCTATTTACCAGAAGAAACTCTGGAAAAAATTCGAGAGTATCAGATTACTATTAAAGGGCCCTTAACAACTCCTGTAGGTGGTGGTTTTCGAAGCTTAAATGTAACATTACGACAAATGTTAGATTTGTTTGCTTGTGTTCGTCCTGTACGCTATTTTCCGGGTGTTCCCAGTCCTGTAAAAAACCCTGCTGATGTTGATGTTGTAATTTTCCGTGAAAATACGGAAGATGTCTATGCAGGATTTGAATTTCCTTCAAACTCGGAAGAAGCAAAAAAACTTATTCATTTTTGCAAAAAAGAATTTGGCTGGAATATAAGACCCGATTCTGGGATTGGAATAAAACCGATTAGTGAAAAAGGTTCTAAAAGACTTATTCGTTCTGCTATCAAGTATGCGTTATCTCACGGGCGACGCTCTGTTACCCTTGTCCATAAAGGGAATATTATGAAATATACGGAAGGTGCCTTCATGAATTGGGGTTATGAGTTGGTCCGAGAAGAATTTGCAGACACTGCTGTTTGCTGGAGTGATTGTAATGGAAATCCGGGAGATAAATTACTTGTTAAAGATACGATAGCAGATATTTTCTTACAACAAATATTGACCCGCCCCAGAGAATTTGATGTTGTGGCAACCATGAACTTAAACGGTGATTATATGAGTGATGCTATTGCAGCACAGGTTGGCGGAATTGGTATTGCACCGGGTGCTAATATTAATTATGAAAATGGCTATGCTATTTTTGAAGCCACCCATGGAACTGCTCCCAAATATGCAAATTTAGATAAAGTAAACCCAAGTAGTCTTATTCTTTCCGGGGTTATGATGTTTGAATATATCGGTTGGAATGAGGTCGCAGAGGTAATTATCCGTGCTTTGTCAAAGACCTATCAGGACCGTATCGTAACTTATGACTTTGCAAGATTGACAACAGGGACACAGGAAGTAAAATGCAGTGAGTTCGCAGGTGCCGTTGTTGCTCGTCTCAGCAAAAATGCTCAATAGAATTTATTGCGTCTTATTTTTTGAAAACTCCCTTAATAAAATATTAAACTTTTAGTAAATGTGTAAAGTAACTGTATATTAAATTCAGGGAGTTTGAAGTTGGCTAATAATTTTTTTAATAAGAATACGATACCGAACATAGAAGAGCGAATTGAAAAATTACACCGATTGGCAACGGCAGGGTTATGTATCAATGGTGTTATCCATGATACCAATAATTACTTAGGGGCTATTATGGCTTATGCGGAATTACTTCAGATGGATACATCACCTGGGGAAGAAAGTCATCGTATGTTGGGTAAAATTATTGAATGTGTTCAGGACTGTTCCACACTAATGAATGGACTAAATACTATCTCTCGAAGTAAAGATAATCTGGTAACTCTTGTAGAAATACCGGAACTTGTTAACACTGTACTTCAATTAAGGAAATACTATCATAAAATTTTAAAAATTTGGGTTGAAAAAGATATTGAACCTGATATGAGACCTATTGTTTTAGACCTCCCCCGTGTGCAACTGGCTTTAATTCATATTATAAAAAATGCTGAGGAAAACCTGGAATTAAAAGAGCCAGAAGAAGACAATCCGCGAACATTAAAAGTGGTAAGTAAAACTGAAAATGACGGGATTATTATATCTATTCAGGATAATGGTCCAAAAATTCCTACTACTGTTTTTGAAAAAGTATTTGAACAGTATACCACTACAAAAAACCATTATCATCTCGGTTTAGGATTGTATATAACAAAAAAAATAATAGCAGAGCATGATGGTTCATTAGAATATAGTCCTGAGAATGGCTTCTCTATATGGATACCTTTTGATAATTCGAAAATTGCGCAGTTGCATGAAACTGAATAATTACATCTGGCTCACTAAATAGGTAACGGTAACCGTAGATTTGCAGTGAAGTTCTGTGATTGATATTGTATCTCCTTCTTTTCTACCATCATTCTCCCATTCAATCTTATTAATTTCAATCTTTTCAATGGCATAAATACCTCCTCGCAATGATGCGGCGGCTGCATCTGCGGGGGAATAGGCATTCTCGACAGCAGAGTTTATAGCAGAACGGATGACTGCTTCTTCACTCTGCACTCGTAAGTAAGGACCTTTTAAATCCGCAGATAATTCATTTGCTAAATTACGCATTTTATCCCACAATTTAGCAAATAAAATTGCCCCATTTTCAACGGAGACAATCCCTGCTAAAGAAAAGATGGCGGTAACATTTACTTCAATCTGAGGCTCA
Source organism: Candidatus Hydrogenedens sp. (assembly GCA_035378955.1). Taxonomy (NCBI): domain Bacteria; kingdom Pseudomonadati; phylum Candidatus Hydrogenedentota; class Candidatus Hydrogenedentia; order Candidatus Hydrogenedentales; family Candidatus Hydrogenedentaceae; genus Candidatus Hydrogenedens; species Candidatus Hydrogenedens sp. Next base: position 3,222 of record DAOSUS010000106.1, read on the forward strand.
TTCTTTATGCTATATAAAGGTCCAACACTTTGAATTTCAACAGGACGCGGACTTTCTTCGGTAAATTTCAGTCGTAATTTTGTTTCGAAATCTTGAATGCACTTAAAAGCAAGGTCAAAATTATTATCTTGTGCTACACGAACAAATTGAAATTCTACATGGGTAGGAACGGCTGTTGCTTCTCCCTTACCTTGAGACACAATTCTTGCATAAGAACCTGTATTGTCTTCACTCCATACGGAGAAAATCAATCCCTGTAATAAAATGCTAACAATAAATATCCAATATCTTTTAGTCATATTCCACCTCTTAAAACAATTAGATTATCCCTTGTGAAATTTTTCTTTCTAATGTAAAAAGTTCCGCAATTTCAAAACGGGAAGGTGCTCTTCCATATTCACACTGTTCGAAAAACTCAACATATTCGAATGTTTTATTATAAGACTGTAATTCCTTTTCAAACAGAGACCTGAAATAAAAGGAAGGCATTCGAAACAAAGAATCCCACCGTTCTTGAAGCCATTTTTTTCTATCCTTTATATCTTTTGGCACCTGTTCTAATTGGTGGTCTAACCACGGAAGCCACTCATACATTTGCGAACTCATTGCATCCAGCAATTCCCATTTTTTATCTATCGCTTCAGAAATATCCACAGCAAAATTTGGGCTAAATGGTATCGGTTTCTGAAACATATCCATCATATATAGGCAAAAAGGGCTTTGATATAAAGCGGGGACTTCCGGACAAAAATGGGGAACAGTTACCAAGAATGCAGAATCTTGAACAAGCACACCACAAGACCTATGGTCAGGATGATAATCACAGGGACGGTGGGTAAGAACAATATCTGCATGTAATTGACGCAATAGGGCAACAATCTCATGACGGACTTCAAGAGTAGGCATTAAAGAGCCATCGGGGTAATTTAATACAATAGAAGTGTATCCTCCTCTTCGGGCTGATTCCTCTGCCTCTGCACGCCGAATCTTTTCTAATTTTTGGGGTTCTATTTCGTGATGTCCTATATTGCCATTAGTTACAGATACGGCATATACTTTGTGTCCTTTTTTCGCCCATAAAACCATACTTCCACCGGCATACCATTCTGCATCGTCAGGGTGAGCCCCGATACAGACTATATTCATTTTCCATCTCCTTCTTTTTTTAGTGTTATCCTTAATGGATTTCCTAAAACCTCTGTTTCTTCTATTAATTTCAGATTTTTATCCTCATCAAATATTTTTTTCGGTTCTGTAAATGGGGCATACAGAAACAATTTCGCCTGGGTATATAATAGAGTAGAAAAGCCTTCTACAGGGGCATTATCCCATAAATTTACTTCAAATCTCATGGGAAACATTGTCTCCGTAGGGACAGGAATAATATTTCCACCGACGGCACCTGTAAGTACTGTTTTGAATGTGCTAATTTCTTTTCCATCTTGAATAATTTTACCTTCTACTTTCACAGGATATTCTGAATAATTGATAGCACCCCTTGGGAGGAGATTTACCTCTACTTTCATTTTTTCCGGATAAGGAGGAGGAATTTCTATCTCTATACGAGATACCTTCCCATGGGCTCCTTCTTCTTTCTGAACTCGTGCATGTGTTGGAATTATCTTTTCGGGAACTTGTATTAATATCTGTAAATCGCCCTCTATATCACCAATGTTTTTCTTTAAATTTGTATTACTCGGAACTTCTGATGGATTATAGGCGTCCAATATTTCTTTTTCTGAAGCGGACAATCCTTGATTGTCTGGCTTCTTTCTATTTTCAAAATAAGAATTGCAGGAAGTAATGCTCAACAAGAAAACAATAAAGAGCCATAAAAAGTATTTCTTATACATTGCTTTTTTTAATGAACCTTGTATTAATAAAAAATATAAGTTATAATTTTAATTTTCTTTTATATGAAATGATATAAAATCAAACGATGAAAAAACGAATAAAGAATACTATAAAAAATCCCTATTGGAAAAATTTTAGGAATAAACAACAATTCATCATTTCACTAATAATTTTTATATTTAATAAATATTCAACAAAATTTCTTGCAAATAAATCTCTTTTTTGTAATAATATAATTAACAATAGAAATAATACCCTACCGCGGAGGGCAACCGCTATGAATCTTATTGCTGATGGGACACAAAATAGGGGGAAATTAGTATTATATGGGTGGGATAATCTTTCTACAAATGATGGTCCGGGCGTTCGACTGGCTCTTTATTTCAAAGGATGTAGTTTATATTGTCCCTGGTGCTTAAATCCTTTTCTCCAGAAGGTAATGCCTGAAATACGATGGAAAAGCACAAATTGTATTCATGATTTTGAATGCATAAAAGAATGTAAAGAAAAAGCTATTCGGAACATTAACAATACAATTGTCATTGATGGAGAAAAATGTAATTTTTGTGGTGCTTGTTGGGAAGTGTGTAAAAGGGAAAGTTTGAAACCTGCTGGGGATTATATTTCTATTGAACAAATTGTTTCTTTAGTTGAGTATGAAATAAATCTTCAAATTCCCCCTCGAAGTATAACATTAGGGGGAGGAGAGCCTTTACTTCAGGGTTATCCTATGCTTAATTTGTTAGGAATGTTGAAAACACTTCCTATAAATCATATTCTCCTTACCAGTTGTGCCGCTGTGGATAATCAGGAACTATGGCGACAGTCTCTTAAATCTATTGACGGGGTATTACTTCAATTGTTCACAGTAGATAAAGATGTATGGCAAAGTGTTAGCAATGTTCCTTTTGAAGTTTATCTCCGTAATTTACATGACCTTGCTCTATCGGAAAAACCTATTTATATTCGCATTCCCATTGTTCCCGGTTTTACAAACTCTCCCAAAACGATATATAACTTATGTCTGTTTATAAAAGAATCTCTCCCCTATACAAAGCAGGTTGAATTTCGTGGGTATGTTCCCAATTCTTCATTTAAGAATCCTCTGTTTTCTTTAAGAGATAACAATATAAGTTCTGAGGAAATAATAAAACTTTGTTCATTAGCCCACGAGATAGGTCTGAAAGAGGCTCATTGGCGGGGTAACCTACGAACACTTGATAATGCTCCCTTGAACTATTCAATTTCTGAAAATAAAATGGATTTCAAATCGGATATTTAAGCCTCCCTCCCTTGTTTGGGAACTTATAAGAAAGTGGGCCCTGCAGGACTCGAACCTGCGACCAAGTGATTATGAGTCACCTGCTCTGACCTACTGAGCTAAGGGCCCTAAAACGGAATTAGAGCGACAAATATTATATCGATTTTTATTTTTTTATGCAACTTTCAATGAAGGGGAGCAACTCGCGTGCGCGCCATGTATGTCTTAATTTTCGTATGGCTTTCGCCTCAATCTGTCGGACACGCTCACGGGTAACATTAAATACACTTCCCACTTCTTCTAATGTTCGAGAAAATCCGTCTCCCAAACCCCAACGTAAGCGAATTACTTTTTCTTCTCGTTCTGTTAAGGTCTTCAAAACTTCATTTATCTTATCAATAAACAAACGATATTGTGTTGTATCGGAAGGATTTTCTACATTTTCATCCACAATAAAATCACCAAATGTGGTATCGCCATCATCACCGATAGGGGTTTCTAAACTCATGGGGTCCTGCGATATTTTTCGGATAGAGTGAACGCGTTCAATAGGCAGTTCCATTTCATCTGCAATTTCTTCCACATTAGGTTCGCGTCCATATTTCTGGATTAGACTACGATTTGCTCTTGCTAATTTGTTTATGGATTCTATCATGTGAACAGGAATACGAATGGTTCGTGCCTGGTCTGCAATCGCACGGGTAATTGCCTGCCGTATCCACCATGTTGCATAGGTACTGAATTTATACCCTCGCCAGTACTCGAACTTATCTACTGCTTTAATTAGTCCGATGTTTCCTTCCTGTATCAGGTCTTCAAAAGACATGCCTCGATTGGTGTATTTTTTAGCAATACTTACGACCAGACGGAGGTTGGCTTCTACCAACTTTTGTTTCGTTTCATTTATTTTTTCTTCTTTTTCGCGGACTGTTCTAATAAGTTCTGTAATTTGTTCAAAATTCATTTGTGCATCGCGTTGAATCTGATTGATTTTGGCCCTTGCCATCTCAACGCGTTGGGCACATTCATAGAAATACATAGCATCCGGGTCTTTTTTACTTTTTCTTCCGCGTCCCGAATGAGCTTTTTTAATAATCTCATCTGCGGTCAGACCAAATTCATGTTCCAATTGTATAATTTCATCACGCGCACTCAAAATACGCCGTTCTAATGCTTTAATTTTTCTACCAATTTTAACGATTTCTCTTGCACATAATGGGAAATTGCTTAATATTTGGTATTGTTTTTCTCTTAGCTCTTGAATTTGTTTTTGCAATGTCTCAATATATTGAATTTTGCCTTTCTGTTTTGCTTTTTTCCGTGTTAATTTTTCATATTTCTTCTCTAATGCTTGTATTTGTTGACGAATAACAGCCAATTGGTCAGCACTTTGTAATAATTGCTTCTTTAGTTTTTCCATTTTTGCGTTTTCACTGCATTCAATCACACGCGAGGGGTCTAACCGCCCGGAACGAATACGTGTTGCAATAAGGAAAAACTCATGCACCGTATAGGGAGCACTTAGCAAAACCCGAACCAATTCTTTTTCTGCCTCTTCGATATTTTTTGCGATACCCACTTCTTTTTCTTTTGTTAATAGAGGCACTTTTCCCATAGCTCTTAAATAGACACGGATGCCTTCATCGGGGCGAGAAGGAGTTTTTAACACTTCTGCTTTTTGAGCATCTGCGGAGACTACAGCACCTTTTATTAATGGTGCTTTTTCGTAACCCAAAGCACGCAGAGTCTCGCTTGGGCTTTCGTGGGCATCATAAAGCATCTCCAAAACAATAGATTCTTCCTCTTCGGGAATTGTGCTGTCCAGGTCTTTATATTTTTTCAAAACCTTTTGTTTTGTCGGCATATTTTTTACCTCTTGTTTTTTATTTGAACACCAGAAATAGAGGGAACCGACATATTAAACGCACTAGCGTTTATAGCAATTGCTGCGTTTTTTCTTTTCGCCAAAGACTCTACGGTTTCTCCATGTGTAAAGTTATATGTG
>DAOSUS010000107.1 GCA_035378955.1 Candidatus Hydrogenedens sp.
AGAATAAATAATCAAAAATTTATTTAAATAAAAACTTGACATTTCTGTAATATTTTGATAAAAATAGTAGTATTATTATTGAAACAAAAAGGAGTAAATTAAAAATGAAACATGTTCAGGTTTTAACAAAAAAACCTGCAAAGATGCAGGTAAGCAATTTCCAAGCATGGAAAGATTTCTTAGTCAAATTGACAGACCAGATTGTTGAGTTTGTTTTTATAAAAACATCCTAATAAAAAGGATTGGATATATGAAAAAAAATAGACATATTTCACCGCTTACAAAAACACCGGCTTTGGCACAGGTAAGCAATTTCCAGATTAAATTGCAAGCCACAACGGACATTATTGACCGACTTCTCCTTGTTCCCAGACAAGCACCCTGGAAAGCTACAGGGCCTACAGGAGAAACAACGAATACGGATACCAATGTAGACACGGGAACAACTACAGGTGGAATAACAGGTCTCTAATTAAATTCGGCTTTGTGTCACATTAGACAAAGCAATTCGTAATTCATCACAATCGCGATAACGATTTTCTGGCTTTTTGGAGAGGAGTTTCATAATTACATTGCCTAATGCAAAGGGACATTTGGGGTTTACAGTGGTTGGGTGCTCTGGCATTAAATTCAAATGGCAATGATATAACTGTTGTAAATTATCCACAGGGAAAGGCAACTTCTCTGTAAACATCATATACATTGTAATGCCTAACGAATATAAATCTGATTTAGGAGTTACTCTTTCTCCCCGAATTACTTCCGGTGCAACAAACATAGGGGTAATTTGCTGGCTGATATTCCTATCCAACAATTCCAATATAAAATTATTGCCAAACAAAGAATAGTCCGCAATTTTAACAATACCTCTCCGAGTAAACAATACATTCGCCGGTTTAAAATCATGGTGAACAAAACCATTATCATGTAGATACTGCAAACCGATACAAATTTGAATAATAATGTTCACCCGTTCCTGCAAATTCCACGGACGATTGGCAAGATACCAACGGAGGTTCGGACCATCCACAAACTCCATTAACATACATCTACCCTCATCGCCATCAATAAAATCAAATATCTGAACAAGATTTTGATGCTTCAGTTTTTTGAACTTCTTAACATTCTGGATAAGGTCCATAAGATGAAGACGATTTCTAAAAAAATTCTCACGGAATAATTTTACAGCGACAGCATCGCCTTTCTTCGTATCAATACCTTGATATACAATTCCCGTTCCTCCTTGTCCTAAAATCTTCACAAGTCGAATATGATATAACTGTGAACGGTCTGGAGCATAGGAAGAATCCGACATACACTCAATCCTTATCCCCTGTTTCCTTTGATTTATCTTCTTTCAATTTTAATTCTATCTTCGGGGCATCTCCCCACATTCCATCGAGGTCATAATAATCCCTTGCCTTTTGCTTGAAAATATGAAATACAACCGAACCATAGTCCATTACCATCCAATTATCCTGAAAAGTCCCTTCGGTGGATAGAGGAACAATACCCTTCGTTTTTAACCCTTCATACACTGCATTAAAAACAGCCTTTTGTTGCGGTTCACTCGTTACAGTGCAAAGAATAAAACTATCCGCAAGAAGAGTTAAACCTTCTAAATTATACGCCTTAATATCTTTGGCTTTCTTCTCAGACGCTATTCGGGCAATAGCCCGTGCTATTGTCAGAGGTGAACGCCTTGTTTTTTTCACACTCGTTACCGTTGATGTTTTTTTTCTCAATATTTTCCACCTTCTATTTATTTAGTTCTTCTTTCAGAATATCATTTACTATTTTGGGATTGGCTTTTCCTTGTGTTTCACGCATAATTTGACCTACAAAGAAACCAAAAAGTTTATCTTTTCCACTCCGATATTGTTCCAATTGAGATGGATTTTTTTCAATCACTTCCCGCACTATTTTTCGGATTGCTTCAATATCGGTAATTTGCACCAAACCTTCTTCTTTAATAATCTCTTCTGGGGACTTCCCCGTTTTAAAAACTTTTCGCAAAACTTCCTTAGCAATTTTACCACTAATAACCTCATCTTTTACTAATGCTATTAACTGAGCAATATGTTCCGGTGTTACCGGAGAATTTTCTAGGGTCGCATTTTCATAAGCAAGCACCGCCTGAAGTTCTACCTGTATCCAATTAGCAGCCTGTTTTGGCTCTGCTCCCAATCGAACCGTTTCTTCATAATAATCTGCCATAACCTTAGTAGAGGTCAATACACTGGCATCATATAGCGATAATCCGTATTCCTCCTGAAATCGCTTCCTTCGAGCCTGAGGTAATTCAGGCATTGTTTGTCTCACCCGTTCTACCCATTTATCGGATACCGCAAGAGGAACAAGGTCAGGTTCGGGGAAATAACGATAATCATGGGCAGATTCTTTATGTCTTTGTGAAAAGGTTATACCACGGTCAGGGTCCCAACCTCTTGTTTCCTGAATTACCTTTCCCCCGGATTGTAAGGTCTGTATTTGCCTGTCTACTTCATACTCGATTGCTTTGACAACCCCACTAAACGAAGCCACATTCTTTATCTCCGTTTTAACCCCTAATTTATCCGAACCTTTTTCTCGGACACTTACATTCGCTTCTGCACGAAGAGAGCCCTCCTCCATATTACAATCACTTACACCTAAATATTCAAGCAGTTGCTTTAATTCGGTTAAGAAAACAAAAACTTCCTCCAATGACCTTAAATCTGGATAGGTTACAATCTCTAACAAAGGGACTCCACTGCGATTGAAATCCACCCCACTATAACCACCACCCAAATCGTGAGTATTCCTCGCTGTATCTTCTTCCAGATGCGCCCTTAATATCCGTATTCGCTTCTTTTCACCCTTTACTTCTATTTCTAAATATCCTTCCTGACATAACGGCAAATCGTACTGGCTAATCTGATAGTTTTTCGCTAAATCTGGATAAAAATAATTTTTTCGGTCCATTTTTGACCATTTCGCTATAGAACAATTCAAAGCCAGTCCTACCGCAATGGCTTTATTCACAAACTCCTTATTCAAAACAGGCAAAACCCCGGGCATACCCAAACAAACAGGGCATACCTGCGTGTTGGGAGGTGCATGGAAATTTGTACTACAAGAACAAAACGCCTTCGATTGCGTATTAATCTCTACATGAACTTCCATTCCTATCACAGATTCATATTCCATAAACCAATCCTAAAAGATTTCTATGTTATGATACTCAATTTTGTTATCCATGAAAAAACATATCCACATTAGATTTATGTGACCTTTTTATTGACGATAATTTTTCTATTTTTCAATAATTCGCAGAGAGCAGGATATTTTTTCATTACACCTATATCCTTAACTACAATGATGGAAAACCTATTTCTTTTTCCCTGTTCTGCTCGTATAAATAAGCCACTGATAATAAATGTTCTTCATTAAAATGTTTTCCAATAAATTGCAAACCTACTGGCAAACCCTCCTGTGTTAAACCGCAAGGAACAGATATTGCCGGTAAAGCTGCTAAATTAACTGATATGGTATAAATATCACTTAAATACATTTCCAGTGGATTTTGTGTTTTCTCACCAAAACGAAATGCAGGCGTTGGGGATGTCGGACCTATAATAACATCACACTTCTGAAAAGCCTTCTCGAAATCTTGAGTAATCAGCCTGCGAACCTTTTGTGCTTTTAGGTAATACGCATCATAATATCCGCTGGACAAAACATAAGTTCCTAATAGTATTCTTCTTTTTACTTCGGCTCCAAAGCCTTCACTGCGCGTGCGTTTATACATATCAATAATATTGTGGGAGTCCGCATGTCGAAACCCATAACGAACTCCATCAAAACGGGCTAAATTCGCACTTGCTTCTGCGGTGCAAATAATATAGTAAGTAGCCACTGCGAACTCCGTATGCGGTAGAGAAACCTCAACAACTTCTGCACCCTGCTTTTCAAGGGCTTGAACGGCTTTCATAATTAAATCTTTAATTTCTTTATTCAAATCCTCTGTAAAATATTCTCGGGATAGCCCGATACGAAGAGGAACTTTATTTATCCCTTGTTTTATCTTTTCTACATAATCAGGCAAAGGCAAATCTACAGAAGTGGTATCCTTTGGGTCTTTTCCTCCTATAACAGAAAGAGTTATAGCACTATCCAGAACATTTCTGCTTAAAGGACCTATCTGGTCTAACGATGAAGCAAAGGCAACCAGCCCATATCTGGAAACTCTACCGTATGTCGGTTTTAGTCCCACACAACCACAAAAAGAAGCCGGTTGACGAATAGACCCTCCCGTATCACTACCTAACGATATTACACACTCTCCCGCGGAAACTGATGCAGCTGACCCGCCACTGGAACCTCCCGGCACACATTCTAAATTCCAGGGATTGCGGGTTAATTTAATGGAACTATTTTCTGTGGATGAACCCATTGCGAACTCATCCATGTTAACCTTGCCAATTAGAATAGCATTCGCATCAAATAACTTCTGAACCACTGTAGCATCATAAGGGCTACGATACCCGGCAAGGATTTTTGAAGCACAAGTAGTGAACCCTTCCTTCGTGCATATTACTTCTTTGATAGATATCGGCACGCCAGCAAGAGGTCCTACAGCAAATACCTTCTTTACAATTTTTTCCTCTAATGCTTTTGCTTGTTGAAGGGCATAATCACTCCAAATTTGAGTAAAAGCATCTATTTTGTTATCAACCTGTTGAATACGGTCAAGAAAACTCTGAACGACTTCAACCGGCGATACCTCTTTATTCCTTACACTTGCACTTATTTCAGAAGCACTCTTTTGCCACCAATGTTCCGACATTTTAATCTACCTCCAAAATTTTCGGGACTAAAAAATATTCGCCATCATGCAGAGGAGCACAGCGCAATGCATCTTCCTTTGTTATCGTTATTTGCACCTCGTCTTCCCTTAAAATATTTTCCATCGGGACTGCATGCATCATAGGTTCTACATTTTCAGTAGATAATTCATTAAGTTTCTCTACATAACCTATTATCTCAGACAAATCGGAAGCCAATTTTTCTGCTTGTTCATTGTCAAGATATAAATACGATAAATCTGCAATATGATATATCTCATCACGACTAATTTTTCTATCAGACATGCCATTTTCCTCATTCATATCTCATTATTTCACAATAGAATATCATAAATACCCTCTCCCTTTCTATAAGACCTCTCCCCTAAAAATAAGTAAAACAAAAGACCCAAGGGAAGAATAAGACAAAGAAAACAAAAAAACTTATCAGATATAAGAAAAGAAACATATAAGAAAAAACTATAGACATAGATAACAAATGGGCTTAATATAAACCTTTATGATGGATTAAAAAACATCAATAATAGGAATGAAAAAAGGAAATTCTACAACCTGGCACACTTTCTTTTTTCTCTTTGCAGATTGGATTTTAAATAAGCTAAAAGATTATAACTTCAAATTACACGAATAGGCACAAATATAACAAAATGAAAAAATCGTTTATCGTTCATGACATGTAAACCCTATTGAATCGTTTTTATATGTAGCTAAAGTGTCCTCGCTTCTGGCATCTTTTTGTTTTACATTTGTATATTCGTGGCAAGCAAATCCTGTTAAATTGTTTTTACTATAAATCCTGTAGAGACGAATAATTATTCGTCTCCACATTATGGATTAGTGGTGTATAGGTTTGAGCGGATAGAGATCAGCAAGAGTTTAGATATGGTAGGGTGTATATAATAAAAAGTATTTAGTATATATTTAATGAAAAAGTATATATTAACGAAGTATATACGAAGAATATTCAAGGCTTTTTGGAGTTATGCGAGGGAGCAGTTGCAGAAATTTCATGAAGTGAGTGGAAAATATTTTGAGTATTACTTGAAAGAATTAGAATTTCGCTATAATCATTGTGATGAAGATTTATACACATTCATTTTTAACCTCCATCCTCTTGATGAATGTAAATAGATAATCATCTAATGTTCTTGGGAGGTAATATTGAAGGTGTCAAGAAGGGTACCATCATTTCGGATAGCACGAACATTCATTTCTCCATTTCTAATATCTACTGCACAAAAATGCCAGCATGTTTCTGTTTTTATTGTCTCAGGACCTGGCACGGGTTTTGCCCATAATAACACACCTCCGCCTCCTGTAATTACATGATGGAAACCTGAAATAAAATGATGTTCGTAAGCATGAACATGCCCTGCAAAAACAATATCTACTTTTTTTTCTTGAAATACAGATTCTAGAATTTCCCGCAGGTTCGTGTTCCGATAAGATTCACGTGGATCATAGGTAAAGATAGGTTTGTGTAGAAATACCGCTGTAAATTTTGTCTTTGGAGGACGGGAATCCAGTGTTTGAAGAAGCCAGTTGTACTGTGGACTATCTTTATTAATATTATCTTCTGAAGATAAAATAATAAATCGAACTCCTGCATAATCAAAAAAGTACCAATGCGTTGAAGTCCCGTAATCGAAGTATTTTTCGTAGGGGATTGTCGTACCGCGTGCTTCATGATTACCTAAACTCACTAAATAAGGTCGTGCAGAGGCTAAAGGGGTAATTTCTTTCAAAAAATGATACCACTACCAACCATAACCCGGTCCGGGATTCTCTACAATATCTCCAGTGTTAAATATAAGGTCGAACTTACCATGTGAAGGTTCTTCTTTTGTAATTGCATTTAGCACACTACTATGAAAAGAAATTCCACTAAAGGGTCTATTATCTCCATACACGACAAAAGAGAAATCGGTTGGAGTAGCAGGAGCAGTATGGAAAGAATATTCTTCTTTCCCTAATGCAGGAATGCGGTAATGATAAGCCGTTCCTGGTTCTAAATTTTCTAATCTTATTTTCGGATAGTATGTTGGCGAACAAGACACTTTCTTCCATTCTGAGGCTCCTTCTTTTACATATTCAACCTCACCAGGAATTTGCACCTCAGAAGTCCAACAAACCGTCATTGTAGTCTTAGGGTCACCCGATATAACCAGATAAGGACCTCCATTTTTGGGCGTTTCATAATAACCACGATAAAAAGTTGGGATGCTAAAAAGGAATATGAAAAAAACAAGGTAGGAAATACTCCAGATTATTCGGAGTGATAATTTTTCTATCTGGATGAGTATGAAAAAAAAGATAGACGGAATAAGACCAATTAAGCCAAAAATAATAAAGGGAAATAAAAAATAAATTGCATAAGAAATGTGTTTGTAAGCTAAAGCACCCAATATTGCACCAATAGCAATCCATACAAAACACCAAAATAACCCAATTATCTTCACTTTCTCTTTAAGCATATATTTTCCTTTTATAATAATAGCCTATATTTTAACACAAACACATTAGGCACTACGGTATAGGGCATAATTAATGAAATTTTATTTTTGAAATATGATGTTTTTTCTATCAAATATTTCTGTTGAATTTGGTGAATATATTTTTTAGAACAAGTTTTTTATAATGTGATTTAAAATGAAAAATGCCGGCGACGACCTACTCTCCCACGGGGGAAGCCCCGCAGTACCATCGGCGCTGGTAGGCTTAACTTCCGTGTTCGGAATGGGAACGGGTGTTTCACTACCGCTATAGTCACCGGCAAACTTGTGTGTATTAAACTTTATAAAGACTTTCGACAGTGAATGCAAGGAGTGCAAGAATAAGCGACATGAACTCGTAGGGAATATCTCTGGCTTATGAAAACATAAGACCAAGCCGCACGAGCTATTAGTACTGGTCGGCTTAACATGTTGCCATGCTTACACCTCCAGCCTATCAACCTGGTAGTCTTCCAGGGCTCTTTAGTAGCCTTACGGCTAAGGGAGACCTCATCTTGGAAGGGGCTTCGCACTTAGATGCTTTCAGCGCTTATCCCGTCCGGACGTGGCTACCCAGCGGTGCCACTGGCGTGACAGCTGGAACACCCTATATCCGTCCACCCCGGTCCTCTCGTACTAGGGGCAGATTTCCTCAAGTCTCCTACGCCCGCGATGGATAGGGACCGAACTGTCTCACGACGTTCTGAACCCAGCTCGCG
>DAOSUS010000108.1 GCA_035378955.1 Candidatus Hydrogenedens sp.
AAGAATTGCATGATATTCGTGCATATATTTTTAATAATCCCGAGAATTGGGAAACAGATGAAAATTATAAAATTTAGCACAATCTTTTTCCCAACCAACATTACCCGATACCCCCCCATTGAGACAAATAGAAAAGTTAGTTTACAAATTGTATAATTAGTTTACAAATTGTATAATCTAAACAAAGAAGAAATAAAATCATAGAAGGAGAGAACAATGGATAAAAAGGATGTAAATGCGGCTTTTGATTTGGTGTGCGAAGAGATTGAAGGGTTGCTTAATGCAATAAACAGAGAGGTCAACGAAGCATCGAACGCTCAAGATTATGATAAAGTGCAACAAATTAGTGAATTTGCAAAAAGCGTTAAGGAATTCAAAGAAAAGGTAATATCACTTCAAAAAGAATGGAAGACAATTCCCAAGGGAAAGCCCCCCTCTCAAGTTGGTAAAAGGCAGGGTAAAGGTAAATTGAAAAGAGGTTTAAAGACACCTCAAGAGAAATATGTAATACCTATTCTGGAATCCCTTATTGAATTGGATGGAGAAGCAAAAGTAAAAGATGTATTGAATCGCGTCCATAATAAAATGAAAGGCATCTTAAATGAATATGATTATGAAAAACTGCCGAAAACAAAGCAGATAAGATGGGAAAATACTGCTATGTGGGCAAAGAATAAGATGAAAAAGGAAGGGCTATTATCCGATGACCACCGAAAAAGAATGTGGAAAATCACAGATAAGGGAAAGGAATATTATAACCAGCATAAATCCCAAACCTGAACTTTCTCTCCATCAAAAAATACCTCATATTTCATAATAACAATAGTTAAGTGGTATTATTATTCAAATGAAGACTCAGACGAGGAGGTAAAATGACAAAATCATTTGAAATCAGTATTAATCCTGATGTTATCAAATGGGCGAGGGAAAGTGCTGGATTCTCTGTGGAAGAAATAGCAAAAAAACTCAAAATTAGCACAGAGAATTACAAAAAGATAGAAAAAGGGGAGAAAAAACCTACTTTTAGGCAAATCGAAAATCTTTCTCATTTTTTCAAAAGACCTACTGCAGTTTTCTTACTCCCAAAACCACCTGAGGAACCCTCTATATCTACATCTTTTCGAGTTATACCAAAGAGTGAAAAGGAACTATCTAAAGAAATAAGATTAGCCATAAGAAAGGCGAGATACTATCAAGAAATTACTAATGAATTGATGAAAGAGTTAGGATTGCACCCCAAAGCCCAGGTTCCTGAAGCAAATATTAGTGATAACCCTTTTTCATTAGCGAAAAAACAAAGAGAAAAATGTGGCATCCCTATTGAAGAGCAATTCAGATTCAAAAGTGCTTATACAGCATTTAGTAAGTGGCGAGAGATTGTAGAGGCACAAAATATTTTAGTTTTCCAGTTTAATTTTTCCCTTGAGTCAGCCCGAGGATTTTCACTTATGGATAATGACCCGCCAACAATAGTGATTAATTCTGCGGACAATATCCTCGCTAGAATCTTTACACTCTTCCATGAGTACGCACATATATTGTTAAACATGCCGGAAATTTATACTGAAGATATTAATCAGTACATAGAAGTAGAGAACTGGTGCAACAGGTTTGCCTCTGAATTTTTAGTGCCAGAGGAAGAATTAAGAAAGGAACCTGCATATAAAAAATTTATAGACAGGGTTGCATCCTTGGAAGAAACTCTTGGAATTTTATCCAACAGATTCATTGTAAGTAAACATGCGATACTTACAAAGTTCAAGGCATTAAATCTAATTACACAAGAGGATTATAATAAAAAATCGGCAAAACTTAGAGAGCGATTTAGAGAGGAAAGGAAAAAATCGTTCTACAATCTACCATCTCATAAAAGATGCATTCAAGAAAAGGGTAAGAGATTTGTATTTTTTGTAATGGATTCACAAGAAAAGGGAATGATAACTTCTACTGATGCAATGGAATATTTGTCCTTAAAGTTAGACGGTTTGAAAGAGTTATCGAAAATTCAATTAAGAAAATAGGCTTACTTGTGAATATTTATTGTAATATTTATTGTATTGATACAAGTAGTATGATTGAATTAAAAGGAAAGTATCCAGAAGTAATATTTCCAAGCCTGTGGAAAAGAATAGAGGAACTTATCAGGAGAAAAGGCTTATAACTCCCATAGAAGTTAAAAAAGAAATTGAAAAAGGGGATGATAAACTAAAAAACTGGGTAAGAAGCAAAAAAAGAAATAAAATGTTTATAAAACCAGATAGTTTCCAAGTTGAAAAAGTTAAAGAGATTTTAAGTAGATTTGGTTTTTTAAGTAAATCAGAGAAACCTGATGAACTCAGCGCTGACCCCTGGTTAATTGCTCTTGCAGCAAAAAATAACGAAGAAGAGGATAAAAAAAATCCACTATTTCAGAGAGAAGGTAACTACATATACAAAAAAAATTACATAGTTGTAACAGAGGAATCTAAAAGAAAGCCCGAAAAGATACCAGCAGTTTGTAATGAGATTGGGATTGAATGCATCAATTTAATAGAAATGCTCGAAAGAGAGAAATGGGAATTTTAATAGAGCAATCTATCAAAAAGAAAAATCTATCAAAGAGATATTTCACGAATCTTACCTTCGAATCCTCTAAACATTACTTCTACGCATCCCTATCTGTTGTCTCTTTCCTTCCAATGGCAGACCCAACCATTTCCACCCGATACCACCCCATTGGAACGGGAAATAGACCGCCTCGTCTACAAATTATACGATTTAACCCCCAACGAAATTAAAATAATAGAATCAACCTAAACATTTACAACATTGCCTTCAAAAATATGTAGAGACGAATAAATATTCGTCTCTACGAAAACAAATAACCCCGTAGGTGCAATTCCTAAACGAACAATTCCTGTTGGGGTAATTCATGAATAGGCAATTCCCAAAGAACAATTCCTGTTGGGACGATCCCTATAGGGTAATTTCGGTTGGTGTAATGCATGTAGGTGCAATTCATGTAAGGGCAATTCATGAATTGCCCCTACAAATACCCGAACAAACGCCCGCAACAATTGTTCCGACCATCCCCGTAACGAACATCCGAACAAACGCCCGCAACAACCCCCCCGTAATAAATGTCCCAATAAACGCCCGAACAAATACCCGAACAAACGTCCGCAACACCCACCGTAATAAATGTCCCAATAAACGTCCGAACAAACATCCGAACAAATCGCCGCAACAATTGTTCCGACTATCCCCGTAACGAACATCCGAACAAACGCCCGCAACAATTGCCCGAACATCCCCAAAACGAACATCCGAACAATCGCCCGCAACACCCACCGTAATAAATGTCCCAATAAACGCCCGAACAAACATCCGAACAAATCGCCGCAACAATTGTTCCGACCATCCCCGTAACGAACATTCGAACATTTCCCGCAACAATTGTTCCGACCATCCCCGTAACGAACATCCGAACATTCCCCGCAACAATTGTTCCGACCATCCCCGTAACGAACATCCGAACAATTGCCCGCAACACCCACCGTAATAAATGTCCCAATAAACGCCCGAACAAACATCCGAACAAATCGCCGCAACAATTGCCCGAACATTTGCCGTAACAATTGCACCAACCATCCCCGCCCGATTTATCCTTTTGGAATAATCCTGTACGGGCATGGTGTGCCGTGCCCGAATGGTATTTTGTTATTTGATTTTCAATGTAATCATTTCATAGGGTGCGAGGGAGCGGTCTGTAAATGGTTCTGATTGATGTTTAGGGGATAATGTGGATGTAATTACAATAGGTTTGGTGGATGTTGGTTTTTTTATTTGCGCCGAAACGGGTTCGGATGTTGGGTTGAATAATCGGGCAATGTATGCCTTTTCATCGGGATTATATTTTAAATGATACAGTACCCAATCGGGGCTTATCTGTATAGGGTTGGTCGGTGGTTTGGGTATATTGTTCGTAGGAATTATAATCAGTTCAGAGTTTAATTGTTTTGCAAGGGTATCGGGATGGGCGTTGGTGTTTTTTGTATAGGGTTTTATGTAATAACGGAAAGTATGCCATCCGTCCTGAGACGCTTTATAATTTGTTTCCCAGTAATTGTTCATTACATACGAAAACACTTGCGGTTCGAGTATTAACCCTTTTTTCCAGCCTATTTCTATAGGGTCAACGGTGATTTTGCCTATCTCTATCATAGGGGCATTTGGTGTGAATAGGGTAACCCCTTTTTCCTCGTTCTGAATATCCACCCAGTCCTGAACGGTTAAATAATTTTTACAGGAACCGGGCAATTGTTGTTCGGGTAGGTGAATTACAGCGAAAGGCGTTTGATAGCGAATATTCGGGTTATCAATATTGAATGTAAAGGCGTAATGAACTGCTTCCGGTGTGCGAATGTCTTGTTTATCAATTGAGTTTACAATCTCGACAATGTCTGAATTAGCATATAGCACATATTCGCAACGAATTTCCTTAGCCCCCGGAGCAGAATTACTATGCACCACGATACTTCCCATAACAGGACCTTTTTCTTTTATCTCTATCTGGATATTTTGGGCTCGTTTTATGTTTGCAGGGTTTCTGCCTTCTGTGTAGAGATATTCATTGGTTTTGTATTGTGGGTTTTCTTTTACAAATTCTTTCCCGTCGGCTTGCGTTTTTAAGGATTTAATAGTTCCTGTTTGCGGGTCAATGAGCAGTTCGATAAGCCCATTCTGGAGGGTATTATCACTTACAACTACGGGGTTTTCTGGTGTTGGCAGCTCATCTTGTTCTATGGTAAAAGTTGCATATCCCCATCCGGGAACTTCATTCGCTATGAATACAAGATCGTTTGATTGGAGTACTTGCGAAGGGATAGGTTTCCCATCTTTCAATATGCGATTGCCTTTCCGTCCCCATGACGCAGGGATGATGACTGTTTTTGTGCATGGGAACGGCGTCGGATTGATAACTATAATTTGTGAAACTGTTTGATAGTCTGGTTGAAAGTTGTTTATAAATAGATTGAACAAGTCCGCCTTAATCTTTTCTGCATTTTCCGCAAAGGATTTTTTTATCGCCCATTGTTCTTTAACAAAGGGGTTGTCTGGTTCTGAAATGCTGTTATGGGCTCCCCATGTATGCTCATCGTAAAGGATAGCGTTTTCCCATGCGGATTGAAATTTTTCAGCGGGATATTTATCCGAAAACCATAATGCCCATAGTGTTTCCAAATTCATGAGTTTCCGTACCGTATTGCGATTTAGTGCTGTTTCTCGTGCTGAAGATGCAGCGCCATCTTCCCAGTAAGGGGTAATTTCACCGGCAAAGGAAGGCAAATCGTTCCCATACTTTTCTTCAAAGGTTTTTAGTGCTTTCCTTGCAGTTGTAATCACCAGTTTTGGGGTTTTATGTTGTTCATTCCACTGTTTCACAAAATCGGGCAATTTATCATCGGGTGGTCCATTATCGCTGGCAATGCTATATCGTGCTAAAGTTATATCGTAGGGGAAATTCCGTCCTTCCAATTCTGCAAGGTAATTGCGTATTTGTTCTGGCATAGCATTTGTCCCACCGAAGAACCAACTGTATCCCGCAAAACCAATCCATGTAAGGACTTTGTGTTTGCCGCAGGGAGATGTCCAATAAAAAGGTTTATCGCCCCAAACTTCGAGGATATTCCCTATCCGCCAGGATAAGTTCGGACCGATAAAAAAGTATTTTGCACCTGCTTGAGCCAGTGTGGGAATTAATCCCCATGTGTATCCTGGAACATCAGTTATAAGGGCAGAGTCAATGGTTGTGCCTAATTCTTTTGATAAATAATGGGCTTCATCGAGAAGATGTGTAAGTTCTTCACCGTTACAAAGACCTGTGAGTTGATTTGCAAAAAGAGCCGGTAGTTCGAAGTATCCCTCATTAACCGCTTTTTTAAACCGCTCCTTTGTCTGCTCATCAGCGGATTGCCAAAGACTTTTTACCGCCCATAAAACCTCTGCCGACCAATGGAACTGGGCTTCCGCAGGATAGTCCTTTGTCTTTTCAATGAGGTCTAATGCTTTGGCGAGATTTCCCTGTTGAATTTTTAACACATCTGTTTGTATATGGGTATAACCAATATCATTGTGAGAATGAGGGACAAGATATAAAGTTATTTGTTTGGCAGGAGGGATAATAAAATCCCGAGTTGCAACTGTTTTGTCTTCTTGCTTGATTTCAATAGACGAAAAAGTGTCCTTATCTACCTCTTTTACATCGTAATAGATAGTATTCCAGCCAGGTTGAAGGTTTATATCTATCGGGTCATTGTTTGTAATCGTAATTTTTCCTTGAAAAGGCTGACCATAACAACGAACAGGTATCCGTACTTCCCGAAGTTCTTTATCCTCGATAGATTTAACAAGAGGAATAGGCACGGGTTTACCGATACGCAATATAGTTTTTTGCGGTTCTGCTAATTCAAACTTATCTGGAGTGAATAATTGCACCGAGTCGTAGATAAACCAACTGCCACTTGAAACTGTAAACTGAATGACATTTTCTCCCAACCTTAATAATGAAGATGGGAAAGGAATTTCAATTTTCTTTGCGGAAGATACAGAACCGTCAAAGATACTTAAAAATTCGTCGGTTCCATTTCCGGGTGGAAGTCGAACTGGGAAATTTGTTCCATTTACATATACCGTCAAATTAGGCGGATAATTTTTATTAAACTCCAATAAATACAAATTTAATTGGACATCGCCCTGTGTCTCTACAGACTTTAAAAAAAATAGGACTGTAAAAATATGGGGTATAGTTTGAGCCCATTCATCCTTAGGTCCGGGATGAATATAACACCAATCTTCCGCAGGATTGGAATGCCCGACCATAAAATAAGAATCATCCCCATAACGGGAGTAATTTGTAGGTGCCAGAGCAAACTCTAAACACTTATTGTCTGGTGAACCTATCTCCCAGAGCAGTTTCGGTGACGGAGTATTTACAGGAGTATTATCTTGCCCCATAGCAACAATAGATAAACACAGGAAAGAAACAGCGAAGATAAATAGTAGAAAAATTCGTTGAGCCATATAAAAGTTACTCCTATCTGTTTTACATTTTTTTATTTATAGAAATCTTCTTTTATTCGTAAAGATTATGTTGATTATATTGAATATATGAGCAGGCAACCATCATTGAAAACAAATTAAACACCTTTTATATTTTCGCCCCAGATAATGCGATGTAATTGAATCTGTAATCGCACCGACAAACCATCTTGCAAAATCCAGTGAGCAAATTCCTGTAAAGATATACGCCCGGCAACAGGGGAGAATAAGACAGCACGACATTTCCTGTCCAATTGAAATTCTTTAATCTTTTGGACTGCATAATCATAATCATTTCTATCTGCAATGACAAACTTCACCTCATCAAGAAAAGGATTCAAATAAATGATATTATCCCATAACATTTGATTTTCCATGCCACTTGAAGGACATTTAATATCCATAACTTTAATCACCCCTGGTGGAACATTTTTAACAGAACATGCCCCGTTCGTTTCTAACAGAACCGTATATCCCTTCTCCATAAGTATTTTCATCAATAAAAAAACAGGTTCCTGGAGCAAGGGTTCTCCCCCTGTAATCTCCACCATCTTACATTTATATTGAGAGATGATATTCAAAATTTCCTCAATAGTAAAAAAAGTTCCCTTTTCAAAGGCATACCTCGTATCACACCACGAACAATCCAGATTACACCTTGACAACCGTATAAAAATCATTGGACACCCCGCCCAAGTAGACTCCCCCTGTATACTATAAAAAATCTCACACACTTCAAGATTGTAAACTTCATTAAAAGCCATATACATCTCAGTTTTTTATATTTTGTAAATTATGTAATTAAAAATGAATAAAATTGAGAATAACAAGGGAATCCTATTTAAAGCAAAACAAAAGTAATTTTTAAAAAATCAAGTCTTTGTTGTAGAATGAACGAATAGAATTTTCTCTATCTGTGATTAT
>DAOSUS010000109.1 GCA_035378955.1 Candidatus Hydrogenedens sp.
TGCCTGCGGGTAGTGTGGTTAGCCAGAATCCAGCGGGCGGAGCACAAGTGCCGCCAGGCAGTGCTGTGGATTTAGTCATATCCACAGGACCGTGTCCAGTTACAGTACCTAATGTAGTTGGCATGAGCCAGTCTAATGCGGAGAGTGCGATAACAGAAGCAGGGTTAACCGTGGGGACGGTAAGTCAGCAATGTAGTAATACAATTCCTGAAGGCGTTGTAATCAGTCATAGCCCATTAAGTGGAGTTCAACTACCACCCGGTAGTTCTGTAGATTTAACTGTATCTACAGGATTATGTCCTATTCAGATAGATAGTATAGAAGAGTTGCAGAAGATAGGGAACGACCCTGACTATCCTCTCAATAGAGATTATGAATTGACACAGGATATAGATGCCAGTAATACAATAAGCTGGAATAGTGGAGCCGGATTTTCACCGATTGGAACAATAGGGAATCCCTTCACGGGTACATTTGACGGGAAGGGGTATAAGATAACGGGATTGTATATTAACCGTTCAGGAACAGATTATGTCGGATTATTTGGTTATATCTCAGGCAAAATAAATAATTTAGGTATAGAAAATTGTCAGATTACAGGTAAGGATTATGTGGGAGGTCTTGCAGGTCATAATTTAGCCACAATCTCGAATTGCTATAGCACAGGCTCAGTAATAGGTGATAATGATGTCGGCGGTCTTGTGGGTAATAACAGCAGCATTGCCTCAGTTTCGAAATGTTATACGAATTGCACGGTATCGGGTAGCGGTTATTTAGTTGGTGGTCTGGTGGGAGATAATTATGGTTCGGTATCAAATTGCTATAGCACAGGTTCGGTGTCAGGTAACAGTGATTTTGTTGGTGGTCTGGTAGGCTATAATTATTATGGTACGACATCATATTGTTATAGCACAGGCGTTGTGTCGGGCAGTGGTGTTAATGTAGGTGGACTGATAGGCATAAAAGAAGGAGGCTCGGTATCAAATTGTTACTGGGATATAGAGACTTCGGGACGGAGTAGTTCTGCGGGTGGTACAGGAAAAACCACAGCAGAAATGAAACAACAAGCCACTTATGTCGGCTGGGATTTTGTAAATATATGGGGTATCGTAGAGAATACAATCTATCCCCGTTTTCTATGGCAATTTGTAGTTCCAGAAATAACTGGCATGACACAGAGTGCAGCGGAAAGTGCCTTAACAGAAGCAGGATTTACCGTAGGAACGGTAAGTCAGCAATGTAGTAATACAATTCCTGAAGGCGTTGTAATCAGTCATAGCCCATTAAGTGGAGTTCAACTACCACCCGGTAGTTCTGTAGATTTAACTGTATCTACAGGATTATGTCCTATTCAGATAGATAGTATAGAAGAGTTGCAGAAGATAGGGAACGACCCTGACTATCCTCTCAATAGAGATTATGAATTGACACAGGATATAGATGCCAGTAATACAATAAGCTGGAATAGTGGAGCCGGATTTTCACCGATTGGAACAATAGGGAATCCCTTCACGGGTACATTTGACGGGAAGGGGTATAAGATAACGGGATTGTATATTAACCGTTCAGGAACAGATTATGTCGGATTATTTGGTTATATCTCAGGCAAAATAAATAATTTAGGTATAGAAAATTGTCAGATTACAGGTAAGGATTATGTGGGAGGTCTTGCAGGTCATAATTTAGCCACAATCTCGAATTGCTATAGCACAGGCTCAGTAATAGGTGATAATGATGTCGGCGGTCTTGTGGGTAATAACAGCAGCATTGCCTCAGTTTCGAAATGTTATACGAATTGCACGGTATCGGGTAGCGGTTATTTAGTTGGTGGTCTGGTGGGAGATAATTATGGTTCGGTATCAAATTGCTATAGCACAGGTTCGGTGTCAGGTAACAGTGATTTTGTTGGTGGTCTGGTAGGCTATAATTATTATGGTACGACATCATATTGTTATAGCACAGGCGTTGTGTCGGGCAGTGGTGTTAATGTAGGTGGACTGATAGGCATAAAAGAAGGAGGCTCGGTATCAAATTGTTACTGGGATATAGAGACTTCGGGACGGAGTAGTTCTGCGGGTGGTACAGGAAAAACCACAGCAGAAATGAAACAACAAGCCACTTATGTCGGCTGGGATTTTACAGATAGATGGGATATTATCGAAACATGTAGTTACCCTTGGTTAAAAGAAATAACAAATCCTTACCTTGTTCAGGTGCCCAGTGTGGTTGACTTAACGCCAGCAAGTGCAGAAGCATTACTAACAGGAATGGGGTTAAGATTAGGCACAGTAACTCAACAATGCAGTAATATAATTGTCGAAGGTAGAATAGTAAGCCAATCTCCGGGTTCTGGTTTACAGATAGTTCCGTGTGGTATGGTGGACATAGTTGTTTCCACAGGTCCATGCATTGAAGGCGAAGGTTCAGTAGAGGGGACACCTGAAGGAACACCGGAAGGGACTGCAGAAGGTGAAGGAATTACTGAAGGTGAAGGTGTTGTTGAAGGCATACCAGAAGGAACATTGGAAGGAGAAGGTATTACTGAAGGGACAACGGAAGGCGAAGGAATAGTTGAAGGTGAGGGCATGATTGAAGGTATTCCGGAAGGAACTCCAGAAGGAGAAGGAATTCCAGAGGGTATAGCGGAAGGTGAAGGTGTTCCTGAAGGCATAGTTGAAGGAGCTACTGAAGGTGAAGGTACTGCAGAAGGTTCTGTAGAAGGAACATCGGAAGGCACGCTGGAAGGAGAAGGTATAGTTGAAGGCACACCCGAAGGAACAACGGAAGGGACACCCGAAGGTGCAGTAGAGGGTACGCCCGAAGGCACACTGGAAGGCGAAGGAGTTACAGAAGGTGAAGGAGAAGGAGGAGTACCTCCTCACCATAGTGCAGACCAAGATGGAGATGGGCAAATAAGCCTATCGGAATTATTGCGCATAATCCAGTTCTTCAATTATGGAGCATATCATTGTGATTCCTTCGGAGAAGATGGTTATGCACCGGGTCCAGGTGACCAGAGTTGTCATCCGCATGCCTCTGACTATAATCCGTCGGATTGGAATATATCGTTAAGTGAATTATTGCGATTAATCCAATTCTTCAACAGCGGTGGTTATCATCCCTGTCCGGAAGACCCTGAAAGCGAAGATGGCTATTGCCCCGGCTCAGGGTTATGAATAAGTATGTCAATATCTTGTGAGTAAGTAATAGATGGGCGGACTTGCAAGTCTGCCCATATTTTTTGGTTATTAAATATCGTTTCAATTTTAAGAGGACACGAAGGAATATTACATAAAGGAGACAGGGGTGTAGATGCAAAAGATTTTTCTCTCCTACATTGTGAATTTTGTGTAGGGTCTCTGTATTCTTTGTGGTAAAAGAATAAACCTTTAAAAATATCAGAGGTGAGGACGCTTCAACTACATAAGGGCAAGGGCAGGAAAGAAATCACAGACAAAAATGTCTGTGCTATATTGGAGGCACTTTCTATCTATT
The DNA here is from genome assembly GCA_035378955.1 of Candidatus Hydrogenedens sp. Taxonomy (NCBI): domain Bacteria; kingdom Pseudomonadati; phylum Candidatus Hydrogenedentota; class Candidatus Hydrogenedentia; order Candidatus Hydrogenedentales; family Candidatus Hydrogenedentaceae; genus Candidatus Hydrogenedens; species Candidatus Hydrogenedens sp. The sequence continues at coordinate 3,496 of DAOSUS010000109.1, forward strand.
TTTAATAGATGCAATTTTAATGATAATGGAAACTATTTTTTCTTTCACAGGTCAAAATATTTAGATTTAAGTTAAGGGTATATTCAGATATGAAATATAAACAGTTTATTTTACTATTTTTTATATGGCTTGTTAATTGTAATTTTTCTTTTTGCGATGAAATAACAATGCCTAAAATGAATCAGATTCAGGTGATTGGAACGCATAACAGTTATCATAAACGCCCTCAATACCTTTCTTGGGCGAAAGAGTATGTAAAAGAAACAAAAGATTGGGATTATGAACATTTACCTTTAGATTTACAATTAAATAATGGCGTCCGCAGTTTTGAATTAGATATTCACAACACACCTGAGGGCTGGAAAGTTATGCATGTGCCGAAATTTGATGACACAAGCACATGCTTGAATTTACAAGAATGTTTGAGGACTATACGCGAATGGTCAGACCAAAATCCATGGCATGTTCCTATTAGTGTATTGATAGAATGGAAAGATGAAGGACCTGTGATTGATAAGCGTATAACAATCCCGACAAAGGAGGATATTGAACGAATTGAAGAAGATATACTTGCTGTATGGAGTAAAGATAGGATAATCACACCGGACAGTGTCCGTGGAGATTTTAAGACACTGGAAGAAGCAATATTAAATAAAGGTTGGCCTACTTTAGATGAAGTGCGAGGAAAAATCATGTTTATATTCCATAACAGGGAAAAATTAAGAGAGATGTATCTCGACGGTCATCCAAACTTAGAAAACCGACTGATGTTTGTTAATTCACGCCCCGGTGAACCTTACTCTGCAACCGTAATAATAGATAATCCTTTTCATGAAGAAATACCTATATGGGTCCAAAAAGGATACTTTATTCGTGTTTTTGGAGGTAATCCAAAATCCCAGAAAGCATTTTCATGCGGAGCACAAGTTATCTCCACAGATAATCCTCCAGGAGAACCTTATCAAAAAACAGGTTACCAGACAATATTTCCCGATGGTTCTACTGTCCGCTGGAATCCCATAAATGGACCTACTGATAACACAATCCCTCCTGAGAAAAAATAACTTTCATCATCTTTACCTGTTACACCACGATATAGTCAAAGGTAAAGATAGGTTAACTATCATGTATTAAAAAAAATACTCTTACAACCTTATCCAGATATTTTTTAATTTATTCTCATTCTATTAAATCGCAAGGAAACACTGAATTTATCTTTACACAGACAGACAAATTATGCTATATATGCCTTTTCCAGAAATACTGTGTCCAAAACGGACGGGAATCAATTATACGCAGATTAAGTAGTTTTTCAGTCCACTGTTGAAGTAATAGTTTATGTAAAGTAAAGGAGGTTTCAGGGTCAGGAAGATTTTTTAGCCATTCATGTTCTACCTGTTCTTTTTCTTCAAAAAATATAGGAAATGTATTTTTAGGGTCTTTCATTACTAACCGCTGGAATTTTTCATGTGTCCACCAGAAAACATTATTTAGTTCGTTATTGGTATTGCAAAATTTTTCACTCAGAGGTTGCAATATATCGACAGGCTTGAATAGGCTGATACAGGGAGTTGATGTAGCCGTAACCCAATGTAAACAATGTTTTGACGAAAGTTCCGAAACCCATGATGATGTAGTCTGATAGTTAAGAAATAGTCCACCGGCATGCATACACGGGGCATCCATTCCGCCATGTAACCAGTGATATTGGGGATAAATATTTCCGTCTTTGTGAAGTCTCAAAAGTTTGAACATATCGGGAATGGTTGGGTTATTTCCAATAGATTGTTCAATAGCATTTCTCCGTTTAACACACTGTGTAAATTGGCTTTTTACTTTATCCTCAAATTTCTCTTTAAAACCCTTTATTGTCAGTCCATTTGAAATGGAACGCGCACCCTGTATTTTTTCTATCTCATAGTATTTATCCGCAGTTTCAAGAACATAGGCTTCATAAGGGTCAGCAACGATAAAACTATTGTGATAGTAGATGTTTTTTCTAAATCCACAGTTTCCGCCCTGTCCATAGATTTCTATAAGTTGAATAATAGTTTCACATGCCTGTTTTGCAGATGTAGAACGCTCTAAAGCAAGACGCAGTAGGTCCATCCCTGTTAAACCTGTTTTCGCATAGGGTTGATTGGTAAAAACCGCTTCATTACCGATAGTAACCCCAAATTCATTTGTTCCCATTTCAGCACCCCACATCCATGTAGGTTTGCTTATTAAAATAGCATAGGTCTCACGAACTTGAGGTATGGTTATATAGGTGCATTTAAGCAGTTCACCTTCTAAATGATTTCGCCTTGGTTGCCAAAAAAGTACTTGCGGTTCATTTACCTCACGATCCGAATTTTTTGCAAACAATACTTTATTGCCATATACATATACAACCGTATCACACATATTATTTGGTCACAGGTAAAAGATGATATTTTCCCAAGCCAAAAACAGTTCCCTTTCCTATATGTAAAGATTCTCCCCAACAAAGAATTTCAAGAATATCAGAAGGTATGTGTTCATATTCTATCGAGCCAATAAAACCACCCATTATAACTTTTCTATCTTGACGAGAGGAATAGCGTACCCAGTCTTGCCACTGGAAAGATGAATTCGTGGGTTGAAGAGTTTTAGAAATTTCGATAAGTGGAACAACATCTTTTTCCAGGTATCCTCCACAGAAAAAATATTGAAGTAAAGTTAATCTGCGGAGCAAGTTGGGTAGAATGTAAGGGATATCTCCTGTATCGTGCAGATTTCCATCAATAATTAACCTTGTTGGTGTTAGGTAGCTAATCTTAATATTCTTTTCATGTTGAAGAGAATCCCTTTTGTTTCTAATATTTCCAATGGTAAATGAATAGGGGTTCCCTAAAAATTCATTATCTTCTGACGAGTATAGAGGTATCCATTGGCCCTCATTTGATAAATAATCAAGAGAAATTAATTTAGATTTTCCTCGTCCTTTCCCAAAACCTTCTTCAGCCATAACATTTAGTGCATAGATAAAGTGAGGTAAGAAATCTATCGCTCTGCCAATAAGAGTTAAATTACATATAAATTTTTCTCCAGGCTCATATTGTTCTTTTGAATCAAGGGGAGGTTCAAGGATATAAGGATGAGGTGCTTTTGGATATTTTTTCATTATTTCAGACGATTTAGGGATAGGTGTTTCAAAGCACACACTATAAGCACATTTTTCTCGAATAGGACACTCTGGGCAGGAAAATCGTTTAAGAGCACAGGAAACTTTTTTTAATGCATGTCCCAATGCACCTCGTATCATCGAACCTTTATATTCAGGAACTAATAAAGGCTCTTCTGCTAAAAAAGTAATCCTTTGAATTGTAAAACTAAGTTGTTCAAACATCTATATTTGTTCCAGATATTTTTCATTTATGTTTTTAATAATCTCACTGAAAATATCATAAGGATTATTATCAGATATTTGTATTCCTATAGATTTAATTAATCCCTGTAAAATATTAAGTATGTCTTCATTGTTGTTTTTTTCAATCTGTTGTTTTGATATGGGTTCAAAACCATGAGCAATGATAGAATTATTTCTCATATTTGAAAATTCATTTAGTTTTTTAATTGTGTCTGAGAGACCTTCGAAATTAATTTTTGATTTACTATTTGCACTACCTCTTTGTGCTAAGAAATCTACGGATGCATTAAGAAATGGGGAACTTGGAATAATATGCTCCTTGGTTACTTTGTCTTTTAAACCATATTCATTACTATTATTTCTAAGATGGTATATAAAATCTTTATCATTTCTAGCCCATTCTATAAACTTATTTTTGAAATCTGTTGTTATCTTGTTCCAAGAGCATTCTATAATATCTATTAATGCATATTGCATAACAGCCTCTTTGATTCTCCATACCCTACCAATAAAGTTTGCACATTCATTCCTCTTCCACATAATAACGGCGTTCCAATAAATCTCGTTAAACACTGCTTCGGGGCTTTTTGGAAATAAGTTATCGGCATCCTCTTGGAGTATTCCGATATTTTCATAAGATGATAATTCCGAATAAGATTGATTAGTGTCCGATATACATTGCTTGTAATTATAAAAATCAAAGTCCATACGGTAACAAGCACATTCGGCAAGTTTTCTTATAATTTGTGGATAATTTTCATTTTTATTTATTGCATCAAAATCATAGTTTTCAGCAAGTCGTTGAAGGGCTTTATGCTCATAGTTTTTTATTATATATTTGCCTATGTTCAAACTTTTGATTGTAGTCTCATTTTCAGGTTTATAAATGAATTGAACTCTTTCATTAAAATATTTTATGCAATTTAATATAAGGGCTGTGTTTATTTGTGGAGTTCCCCCTGTAATCTCTGCATATACCTCAT
>DAOSUS010000110.1 GCA_035378955.1 Candidatus Hydrogenedens sp.
TTTTTCTCCCGTTTCTGTTATAGTCGTATTGGTTATAGTCCCATAATATCCTATAGCCGAGGAAATAAATAATCTCTTTGATTTATCGTTCAAATGGGCTATACTTTCTGCGATAAATTTTGTAGTTATTACACGACTTTCCATTAAAACCTGTTTTCGCTTTTTTGTCCAGAAAGCATCAGCAATATTAGCACCACTTAAATGAATAAAAATATCCATATCTTTAATTAAGTTCAAATCTATAACCCTTTTATAAGGATCCCAAAATATCTCTCTTTCTTGTGAGGGCATCTCACGAACTAACTTATAACATAGAAAACCTTGATTACAAAGATGGGAGTATAGATGTTTCCCTACAAAACCTGAAGCACCGGATAGAAGTATTTTCATAGGTTATACCTTGTCTAAATTGATTGACATCTAACAGTTTATTATTTTACAATTATTAAATACAATGTTAAATAATAAATAATATAGTAAATCCTTCAGGAGTGATATTTCCATGTCAATAAATAAGGAATTAGATTTAGAACAACCTATACAAGATTTAAGACATGAGACTTTATTAAATATCGTAAGAACTGTAGCAGTATTATCAATTAAAGGAGAAGCATTTTTTCGCAAATATGGCTTAACAGATGCACAATTTAATGTTCTTTTTGCTCTCAAATATAAAAAGAGAAAATGGACACAATCAGATTTAGGTCGGCGTTTGGTTGTAACACGCGCCAGTATTACTTCAATTCTTGATAAGTTAGAGGCAAAAGGCTTGGTATTAAGAAATTCTGTAGAAGGAAATAGAAGAATACGGCATGTAGAACTTACTCCCGAAGGTTTAAACCTTGTTCGGAAAATGGAACCGATTTATAGGCGCAATATACATCGGATTTTTTCTTGCTTTTCTGATAAGGAATGTAATGAGATTATTAAATATATGGAAATTATCCGTGAGAGATTGATGACCGTTCCCTATTCAACAAAAGATAACATTTAACATTTTTAAGAAGAAAAATAAACAAACCAAGGTCTGAAAATTCTATGGCTATCCCCATAAAAAATATACGAGAAGAGGAAAAATTTAATTTATTAGGATTTTATTCATTACTTGCAACACAATTTCAAGGTGCATTTAGTGACAATGTATATAAACTAATAATTATCTTAAGTGTCCCCTTATTTCTTCCGCAAGACTCAGCATGGCATCGCTTTGTTACTCCTGTATGTACTGTATTGTTCAATTTACCATGGTTGCTTTTCCCTGCGTTAGCAGGTTCATTAGCAGACCGTTACTCAAAACAAAGAGTAACAGTATGGACAAAAGTATGGGAATTAGGTGTTATGCTGATGGGAGCCTTCTCTGTTTTTTTGAGGAGTTATCATTTATTATTATTTACTCTATTCCTTATGGCAATGCAAAGTGCTTTTTTTAGCCCTGCAAAATACGGGATTTTACCCGAAATCTTACCAGAGACCCGCTTATCATGGGGAAATGGCTTATTAAATTTATGGACATTCCTTGCCATTATTTTCGGAAATGCTGTGGGTGGATGGATGATAGAGGTGTTTAAAAACAATTTATATTTAGCCATGTTTTCAATGATAGGATTATCGTCTATGGGATTGCTTACCTCCCTATTGGTAACCTATGCACCTCCTGTTGAACCTACAAGAAAAATAGAAATCAATCCTTTTGCCGGTCTTTCAGGTTATTTCAAGATATTCTTTAAAGATAAGCAATTATTGCTTGCTATGTTAGGAATTACATATTTCTGGTTTGCGGGTGCCCTTCTTATGCAAAATATTGTAGAATACGGAAAAGTGGAGTTAAATAATGCAGGAGCGATAGGAACATTATTAGCATTAATAGCTATTGGTATTGCCTTAGGAAGTACTGCAGCAGGTTATTTTTCAAGAGGAAAAATTGAAACAGGATTGGTAGTAATTGGCAGCATCATTATGATATTCCTTTCTTTCTTATTATCAATTCCTGGACTTAGTTTGATTAAAATAACCATTTTAATGTTTGTTTTGGGATTTGGAGCAGGTTTATTTGATGTCCCAATGGCTTGTTTACTTCAACGACAAAGCCCGAATCAAGTTCGAGGCGCCATGATTGCTACAAGCAATTTGGTTACCTTTGGCGGAATGACTATTTCCGCAGCTTTGTTTATGTTGTTATTTAGTATCCTTAACTGTCCACCTCGATTTATATTTTTTGTTGCGGGAATACTTTCAATAGTTGTTTTAACTGTAATGATAAGGATAGAAAAAAATATGATACTACGCGCTATTCTCTGGATTTTAGACAGCACACTTTATAGGGTATTTGTCTCAAACAGAAACAGATTACCCGAAAAAGGTGGTGCCTTAATTGTATCAAATCATGTGTCTTTTGTAGATGTAATGGTCCTTTTTTATAGTTTTGACCGAAAGATTGTTTTTGTAGTTGGTGAAGATGTATTAAAAGTTCGATGGATGCGTTGGGTATCCAAGTTTTTAAATCTTATCTTAGTTCCCAATAATGCCACTATAAAAGATATTGAGGAAATAATCGTTAAGATACGGCAACAACTTGTTTTGGGTAATTGGGTGTGTGTCCCATGGGAGAAAAAATTCCATTCTTCTGGACCAGAAATGCCCTGGTATAAAGATTATAAGATACTTACACAAAACTTAGATGTTCCTATTATCCCTGTGTATATGGACCGCATAACGGAGGTTGTTTATAGGATAAGAGAAGGGAAAATAAAATGGGTATTGCCTGAAAAATGGCGCTATCCGATTTATGTCGAAATAGGGGAACCTGTCACAGAAACGAAAAATGGATATGAAATAAGAGAAAAAATACAGTTATTAAGTTCGGAATTATATAGAAGAAGACCCTACCCTTATAACTCTGAGTTACATCGTGCTTTTATTCATTGTGCAAGAAGAAATCCCTTCCATTTCTGTATGGCGGATGCACTAACAGGACATATCAGTTATTTTAAAGCATATATGGGTGCTTTGATATTAGGTAGAAAATTTAAAAAGATATTGGGCAATGAAAAAATGGTAGGTATTCTTGTTCCACCAACAATTGGAGGTGCTATTGTCAATATATCTCTACAAATTATGGGAAAAGTACCTGTAAACCTGAACTATACACAAAGTTCTGAAATTATAGCATCTTGTGTAAAGGCATGTGGGATTAAACATGTCCTAACTTCCCGAAAATTCTTAGAGCGTGTTAATATCAATGTGCCAGAAACAGCTGTTTATCTCGAAGATATCCGCGAAACTGTGACAACATGGGATAAAATTTGGGGTATATTAAGTGCTATATTTATGCCTATATATATGATTGAAAAATATTTCAGTGCGGACTCCCATAAAGAAGAAGACCTCGCGACTATTATTTTTTCAAGCGGAAGTGAAGGAAATCCCAAAGGCGTTATGCTCACTAAAAGAAACATTATGAGTCAGTCAGAATGCATAAAACGAGTAATCTGGCATGATAAAAATACCTGCGTTCTGGGATTTTTACCTTTCTTCCATTCATTCGGATTTACTGTAACTATCTGGTTACAACTTGCAAATGGTGTTCGTTGTGTATATCACCCCAATCCTCTTGAACCTAAGATAATCGGTGGACTTGCTCAAAAGTATCAAGCTCATATGTTATTAGCAACAAGTACATTTCTTCAGGGTTTTATTCGAAAATGCACCCCCGAAGAATTTAAAACTCTGCAAATTGTTATAGTAGGAGCCGAAAAATTACCAGACAGAATAAGAAAAGGATTTTATGAAAAATTTGGAATAGAACCCTTTGAGGGATATGGAGCAACAGAATGTTCACCTTTGGTTTCGACAAATTTACCAGATTTTGAAACACCTGGTTTTTTCAATCAATTTAATAAAGTAGGAACTATTGGAAAACCATTACCGGGTGTATCTGTAAGAATTACAAACCCTGATACAGGTGAAATTTTACCTATTGGCGAAGAAGGTATGCTTGAAGTTACAGGGCCTAATATTATGGCAGGTTATTTGAATATGCCTGAAAAAACAGAACAGGTATTAAGAGGAGAGTGGTATAGAACCGGAGATATAGCGAAAATTGACGAAGATGGTTATATAACAATTACAGATAGATTGGCACGATTCAGTAAAATTGCAGGCGAAATGATTTCCCACACACGCGTAGAAGAAGTATTACATGATTTATTAGGTTTAACAGAACTTAGTTTAGCAGTAACGGGAATTCCTGATGAACAGAAAGGGGAAAGAATAGTAGTTCTTCATACATTAGAACAAGAGCAAATAAATAAACTTATTGAACTAATAGATAAGTCAGAACTTCCCAACTTGTGGAGACCTCGACCTAATGCCTTTTATAAAGTGGAATCTATCCCTGTTCTGGGCACAGGTAAATTAGATATTCGAGCGGTTAAAAAGTTGGCTTTAGAAATGGATAAAAAGAACATATAAACTGAAATTTTATCGTTTTTTTGAAACGAAAATTGAATAAATGGTATAATATTATCGTAGTAATGAGAAGATGGAATAAATATAACCATAACTTAAAGGAGTAAGATTATGTTAAAAAGAACTTTAATTGCATTAACTTTTGTAATGTTAATCACATCGTTTGTTGTTTTAGCACAAGATGCTAATAAAGAAACAGAACAACCTGTTGGAGTTACGATTACAGGTGAAAATATAAGTCTTTTTGAGACTTATGCCAAAGGTGGAACCGCTTCTGCAAATTCGGCATTAGCCCAATTAAATGCACTGAAGGTTACAGAGGCAAAGGATGTAGATGGTAAAGCCCTTGACGATTTAAAAGAAAAGGTTTTGATTTACCTTCCTACAAAAGAAGCCGATAGTCTTCTAACTGGAAATCAAATGAGAGGGAAAACAGTAAAAATAATTGGAAAATTATTTAAACAAGCAAATGCAATATTGGTTGAAACTATTGAAGGTGGTGATAATAGTGGTGATGATTTCGATAAACTTCCTGTAGGTTCTAAGAGCCAATTACAAGTTTTGTAATCTGTTTTAATTAAATAAGAAATAGACATTACCTTTATCCGCAGATATATAAGTCTGCGGATTTTTTTTTTACCTCTTTTGATAAATTACTTAAAATAAACAAAGCAAAGAATTTAGTAAGAAAGAAGAATATAATGAAACCTTCCTAATAGAAAATATAGAGGGAGGATTTTGAGAATATTTAAAACTTCAGGGAGTTAGGTTTCAGAATGTTGTTATTAAATATTTAATTTCTTTTCTAACTTTTGCAAATTATCCTTAACTATAGTGTTATTGCAATTAATGCTTAACGCTTCTTCAAAGAATTTTTTAGCATAGGAGTATTCTCTATGTTCTGCACATAAAACCCCTGCATTGTTTAATATAACATCATCTTTCCCATAGTATTTTAGCCCATTATATATCAATTCTATAGCAGTGCTATTATCATTATTCCTGAAACAGTCTCTTGCTTTTGCCCATTGTATTTGAAGCCATATCAATGATGCAGACTGCCCCTTAATGTTGTTTTCTTTTATATATTTCCATTTGTATTTTTGCCAGTAAATTTCTGATTTGGGGACCACCTCATTTTCTCTTTGATAGCGATAAATAATACCTGCGGGAACCCATGTCCCTTTCTGTTTTGAAATAACTTTTATTTTATTTTCGGAATAAATAGGTCTGTCGGTATTATCTATCAGCCAACCAATCAATTCATTTTCATATCTACCTTTTGGGAAAGGTGCATATTTTGACCATTGTTTCCTATCCATTTTTTCAAATAATTCAGGGCTTAAATAACCATAAACTCTTGCTAATGTAATGTCCTTTCGAACACCTTCAACTTTTTGAAGATAAATTAATGGAAAACTTGCGTGGTCTGTATAAGGAATATAAATAGCATTAGGACTTAAAGAATTAAGGATATTTTCTCCAAATTCATGGGCAAACCAAAACTGTGAATAATCATTTACTTTATAATTTTTATACAGCGGAACAAAGGGAAGTAATAATATAAACAAAGAGGCAGTATAAATATAATATTTATTCTTTGAATAAGAAATTAACCCATCCATAACCCATGCTAACATAATCCCTAATGATAAACAATAACACAAATAAACAGGAATTCCAAAGACAGACATAACTTCTAACCACTCAATATCAAAATTAAAATTCTGAACCAGAATAGCTACAAAGCCTGTAGAAAAACCTAAAGAGAATAAGAGTAAACTCCATGCACGATGTTTAAAAAATATAAAGAAAAAGGATAATAGGGATAAGAAAAATAAAAGAGGAGAACCGAACTGAGAAAGTCCCATACCAAAGAAAACCTCACATTGTCTTAATAATCTGGGGAGACTTCTTGGATATTGTGTCAACATAAATGAATATTGTTTACGAGTTATTAAATTAAATAAATTAGTAAAATTCTCTGGATTACCCCAGTCTATCGGAGGGTTGGCTAAAGAACGGATGTAAAGATAGGAACAGACCAAACACCATGAGAATAAAATAATAATTATGCATAAGGAATATATTTTTATATATTGAAGGTTATTGGGATTTGTAAAAATAATAAAGGCTATCAAAAAAGGACCCACAACAAACATTGTATAATGATTTCCCAAACTTATTCCATAAATAAGAGATAGCCATAATAAATATTTAGGTTTATTTGTATCTTTCCATAAGCACAAAAAGTATAGGCATAGGATAATAAATAAAGAGTTAAGACTATAAACTTCTGTAATTACGGACTGTTCCCAAAATTCTAATGAAAACGCAAAAATAAGCGAACTACTGAAAGCAGATATTTTATTCTTAGTAAGTCTTAATATAAGAAAAAAAACGAAAAACACCGTGCAGGAAGCGAAAAAAGCAGAAGAAAGATTAACTCTCCACGCTATACTTCCGAAAGGAATATATACAAAAGGGTGTGATAGTAAACACCATGTTGGGTATCCCGGGGGATGGGGGATACCTAAAAAATACGAAGCAGTTATTAATTCTCCACTATCTTCTGCAGTTACAGTAGGTGCTAAGGTGGCAAAATAAACCAGAAATGAAAAGAGGAAAACAAAAACCCCCAACATAATATTTATTATGGAGGAGAAACGATTTCCTTTGATGCTCTCAAAACTTATTTTCTTCACCTCTGATAATTCTTTGGATATTAGAACGATGTTTATAAACTACTAAAATAGCTACCAAACAAGTAATAATTACAAATATAATATCATTTTTGTATAAGAACAAAGTCAATATAGCAAGTGTTATCGCAGAAGAAATAGAACCTACACTTACCATACGGGTAGAAAAGGCAAATATAAAAAATACAAGCCCTGCAATTAGTGTGGGAATAGGGGCAAGGGCAAGATATACACCTGTACCTGTGGCTACCCCTTTACCTCCTTTAAATAATAGAAAAATTGAAAACAAATGACCAAATATAGCAGATATACCTGTAAAAAGGGGGAGGTAGGAATATTCAGATAGAAATGTTTTTACTAAAATTACAGGAACAAATCCCTTTAAGGCATCCAACAGTAGAGCAATTGCTCCAGGAATTTTTCCTAACACTCGTAGGGCATTGGTAGCACCTATATTCCCACTACCATATTTTCTTATATCCTTTTTATAAAATAGAAGACCTATCCATAATCCCGTAGGAATTGACCCTAACAAGTAGGAAAAAAACATAGGTAGTATATAAAATAGTAATATAACCTTG
>DAOSUS010000111.1 GCA_035378955.1 Candidatus Hydrogenedens sp.
TTATTACCGAATACTCTACTGAATATTCTCCTGTCTGTTCGGTATTTACATTAGAAGAAATATCTACAATAGAAGTTATATCAGCACCACACCCATCTCTGGCTTCATATCCAGGTTCAATATAGGGTTGATTTAATGTTAAATATAACGGATTATCCCCTAAAAGTGTAATTCGAGGTGGTGGAGCAGGAAATATTTCAAAGGCTCCAGCATCAGGTTTGCAAATTGCTCCCATAAATATTCTCGGTTTACGACGAATGTCCTCAGTAACAGCACCATACTCATAAGATAAGGAAATTGGGTCGCCAAGGTTTACAGCAGGTGATTCTAAAGACAAATTTAAATTGCCGGGTGATGTTTCAGATGGGTTTTCAATAAATAGAGGGTCTGTATCAAGTATGGCTTCTGATGAGGGAGGTGTAGATAAGAGGCTAAAGTTTTGGATAATAGAATGGCTAAATATTAGATATTCTGGGGAAATAATTTCAGGATAATTTATTTGAACCTGTGTATTGCCTTCATTAGCCCAGATTATTGAATTAAGTATCATCAACATGGATGTTAAGCCTTGAATATTTACAGTGCTGATATCCCCGTTATTGTGATTAAAATTGTTAGCAAATGTGCAATGTATAAGTTTTAATGTAGATTCATTAGCAGAAATAGCAGAACCATTTCCAGCGCAAGAGTTTCGGACGAATACACAATTTGTAAGATTTGCATACGAATTATTTATGTAAATAGCACCACCATCTACGGATGACATATTTTTATAAAATGTAGAGCATGAAATATGAACTGTTGAATTAGAAATATCAATGGCTCCACCATTCCCGAGTATGTTATTTCCTTCTTCAAAAATAAGTCCCTCTAACTCTATATTCATGCAAGAGGTTATATTTAAGGTAGGTGTCCCTAAAACCCCTGTTCCTTTTACCTGAATAGGTATAATTTTAGTTGGATTTTGTAATGGATTTCTTTCATCTATGTTCGCTTCAGAACCAGAAAAGCCACCCCGCAAGATAATATTTGAAAGACCATTAATTGTAATCCTTTCATGATATTCCCCAGTTTTAATCCATATCTCATCATAATTGTTAGCGGAACTGATTGCTTCTGAAATAGTATGGTAACCTTTTTCCCAGGAACTTCCATCTGTAGGAGTAGAAGAACTACCTGGATTTACATATATAACTTTACCTGATATATTAAATGCAGATAAATAATAACTTGGTAAATATGCAGGTGCGATAGTTCGACATCCCTGTAAAGGAAAATCAGGAGATTCTGTTATCCCTGAAAAACAAATATTATTATTGTCAAGAACACCAATAGACAATGCAGTATCATTAGAAGTACCCCCTAAAAATGTTCCCCAAGTTGGTGTAATTGTATTTTTATTTTCTATACTATCCCATTGTAGTCTCCATATCATAGCATCAAAATTTTCATTCATCCCATTATTCAACTGAGTATTGAAGGGATTTGATGTAAAAGATATTTTGCTCCATGCAAAATTTTCAAAGGAACTGTTCGTATAGCCTGAAATGAAAAATGTATTTGAAGATGTATTCGATGTTTTTATATCTGTTAAAACATCTGTTCCGTTACCAAAGATATAGGTAGTACCCAATAATTTTCCTGTAGACATATTCACTAATGTAAGGAAAGGATAGGTCTGTTCGGAGATTGTCTCAGGTATGGCTGAGATGGGGTTTGGTAAATCATTTGAATATGTGTTTCCTGCTAAACAAAGTGTGTTTGTATAAAGAACAATAGATTTTTCTAATATATCATCACCTGAACCTCCAAAAAATGAGGAAGATAATAAAGAAACATCAGGGGTTGTTGTTCCTTCATAATATAAATAGGCTTGAACGAAAATATCTTTTCCTTGGACAGATGCTTCAGGTATTATTGGGTTAAAATAAGGTGAGCCAACAGTTGTATTTCCACAAAGGTATATTATTGGTGAATATGCTTCTATATCTTTAACTTCAATTCCATTTATATTTAATTGGGTTAAATATCGGTATACTAATGGGTCCGGAGAAAGTCTTAATACTCCCCAAAATCCATCTGTAAGTAAGTCTTTTCTTATATTTGGTGAAGAATTTATTAGAGTTAAATCTGTAGATGTAGTATTACCTGCAAAAAGTAAATTATTGTTGTTTATAGTTAAATCTTCAATAGAATCATATCTTGACCCACCGATGAATGTAGAAAAATTTATGTTTAAATCTTTGTCAAGCATCATTAGGAAACCATCAAATTCACCTGGTGTTCCGTTCCCATTTAGAGGCATAGTTAAAGGTAGAACAGGGTTAACAGTTGGAAAGTTAGGAGAATTTGTTTTCCCGCCTATAAAGATAGAATCATTCGTTTCATTTATAAAATGACTAATAGAATTTATATAATCTTCACCCACTCCATTTATAAAAACAATATGATGAGTTTTTCCTAATTGTGGGGACAATTTACATAAAAATCCGGAAACATCTGTTCCCGATGAGTTGGGGAACTTAATGCTTCCTCCTATTACAGCAATAGCTACACCATTGTTGTAGTAATCTAAACACATTTTGTCAAATAAAGTAGAGGGACCATTGGATGATGGAAAACATATATATGTAGATAGCGTTAATATTGGGTCTATAAGCAATTCAGAATTTGTGTCATGGTTATCAACGAAAATTTGATATGTATTTTTGTCCAATCCCAAAAAACAAGCAGTTTGAGAAATAACATTTTCTGGATTTTTATATGCAGATTTATATATTTCTGGAATGCTAAAAGTGTATATATAACCTTCGTTATTAATAACAACTAATTTGTTATTTTCTATATATGTTTCAACATTATTTCCACGGATTTCCCAGCAGATTTGATTAATATTCACCTGAGAGTTGATGATAAAATCAAACTCTAATTCATAATCTTTAAAGTAAAATTCAAGGTCAATTCCTTCATAAACATTTGGAATACACAATTTGTTATAGGCATAACTGTTATGTATCCAATCATATTGATTATTTCCCGAATAGTAACTATATGCTACATCAGACTTTTCGCTACCAAAGACAGTATTACCTTCATTGTTGAGAAAGCGAAGTTCTACGGGTTCGCAAAAAGAGTTTTTTATAGGATTCCATATCCAAATTTTTAGGCTACCTGGTGTGATTTCAAAATATTGATTTTTTGAAAAAGCGAAATAATGATGGTTCTGTCCCGCTTGAAAGAAATAATTTTCTAAATAAGAAGCATTCTTATAAATATCCAATGAAAAACAATTAAACGCTAAAATAATAAAAAGAAAAGTTAATAATTGTATAATTATATTCCTGTGTTTGCCCATCTTATTTTAATTCCCTAAAATAGTATTTTATATTTCCATCTACCACTAAAAAACAGTATATAATAATTATGCATGAAAACGATGTAAAAAATCACAAAAATTATTAAATTTTTTAAAAGGATTAAACACAGACCTATTTATTAAGTAAGAATGTAAAAATTATTTGGAATGAGCATCCAATTTGGATTTAATCTTTGCCCATTCATCTTTAAGGGTTACCGTGCGGTTAAATACCATTTTTTCAGGGGTAGTATCGGGGTCAACACAGAAATAGCCCTGTCTTTCAAATTGCACCTTATCCCCTATATTAAGTTTTCTTAATTCGGGTTCCAATTTACAGTGAGATAATACTTGTAATGAATTAGGATTTATATTACTTCTCCAATCAGAACCTTCAGGAACATCACTGGGGTCTGGTTTTAAGAAGAGATAATCATATAAACGAATTTCTGCATCAAAAGCATGTTTGGCAGATACCCAATGTAAAGTTGCTTTGACTTTTCTACCATCAGGAGCATTCCCACCTTTGGTATTCGGGTCGTAAGTGCAACGCAATTCAATTACATTTCCATTTTCATCTTTTATTACATCAGTGCATTTTATAAAGTAAGCATATCTCAAACGAACTTCCTTCCCAGGTGCCAAACGGTAAAATTTAGGATGTGGATTTTCCATGAAATCCTCTTGTTCAATATATATTACCTTAGAGAAAGGGACTTTTCTTGTTCCCATAGATGGGTCTTCAGGATTATTTACTGCTTCCATTTCTTCGGTAAGGTCATCGGGATAATTTTCGATAACTACTTTTAGAGGATTTAAAACCGCCATATATCTATTGGCTTTTTTATTTAAATCCTCGCGAATACAATATTCAAGCAAGGCAATATCTACAGTATTATCTGCTTTTGCTACGCCAATCAACTTGCAAAATTGTCTGATAGATTCAGGTGTGTAACCTCTTCTTCTAAGCCCAGATATAGTAGGCATTCTGGGGTCGTCCCATCCACGGACATATCCTTCACGAACGAGTTCCAGAAGCCTTCTTTTACTCATAACTGTATATGTTAGATTTAATCGTGCAAACTCAATTTGTCGGGGAGCGTATATCCCTATTTCTTTAATAAACCAATCATAGAGTGGACGATGGTCTTCAAATTCTAATGTGCAGATGGAATGGGTAATGCCCTCAATAGAATCCGATTGACCATGAGCAAAATCATACATAGGATAAATGCACCATTTGTCTCCCGTTCGGGGATGGGTTGCTCGTATAATACGATACATTACAGGGTCACGCATATTTAAATTGGGCGAAGCCATATCAATTTTTGCACGAAGTGTTCTTGAACCATCTGGGAATTCTCCTGCCCTCATTCTTTGGAAAAGGTCTAAATTTTCCTCTATGGACCTGTTACGATACGGACTTTCCTTCCCGGGTTCTGTTAATGTGCCTCGATATGCTCTGACTTCCTCCGGAGATAAATCACAAACATAGGCTTTTCCTTTTTTTATTAAATCAATAGCCCATTCGTAAAGTTGTTCAAAATAATCAGATGCATAATATTCATGTTTTCCCCAATCAAAACCTAACCATCTTACATCTTCACGGATGGCATCAATGTATTCTTGTTCTTCTTTTAATGGATTGGTATCATCATATCTCAGATGGCATCTACCTTTATACTCTTCCGCAAGACCGAAATTTAAGCATATAGACTTGGCATGACCGATATGAAGATACCCATTAGGTTCTGGGGGAAAACGAGTTACAACACCCGTATATCTTCCGGATTTTAAATCTTCGTCAATGATTTGATGAATAAAATCTCGACCACAACCTTCTTTATTTTCTTCATTATTCATATATGAATTGTCGGACATAAAAAAACACTCCTTTAATACTTTTTTTGGGGTTTTCTATAACGAAATTATCTATAATTCAAAAAATTTATTATATATTATCTCTTTTTACAGACATATTTCTCAAATATAAATTTCGGTGTATCCATAAAATTGGAACAAAGCGTTATAATTAGAAACCGAATGTAACCTGGGAGTATAATATAATTAAGTGTTAAAGATTTAGTAAAAAATAACCCTGTTTAGAAAGGAACAATATATGTGGACACCAGGAATGGGTGAATTATTCATAATCTTAATTATAGTCCTCGTTTTATTTGGTGGAAATAAAATTGCAGGATTAGGTCGCTCTTTAGGCACAGCCATTGCAGAATTTAAAGACGCTGTCAAAGGGGGCGAAGAGGCTAAGAAAGAAAGTATAGAAGAAAACAAGAAAGAGGAAAACTCATAATTTTTGGGTTTTAGGAGAATCCCTATGATTTCACAGGAATTACTCAAGATATTGGTATGTCCTGAAACAAAACAACCCTTACAATTAGTTGATGATGAGTTATTAAAAAAGATTAATAAATCTATCCAACAGGGCAAAGTAGTAAATAGAGACGGGGACCCTGTCAATGAGAATTTAGATGGAGGGTTAATAAGGGAAGATAAAAAGATTGTATATCCAATTATTAATGACTTGCCCTATCTAAGAATTGGTGACGGGATTGAATTAGAAAAAAATCACATAGTCTAAATTTTTATGACTCCTTCCTTAAAATTAAGATTAATTGTGTTATTGATGCGATTTTTTAGGGGACTGAAAAGTTCTGTACTTAATCGAATATTTACAGGGTTAATTGTCATCATACCATTGGGTGTAACTTTTTATGTGATACAATTTCTTTACTTCTTGTTATACAATAAATTAGGACCACTTACTAAAAGAATATTCTATACTGTGCCCGACTATTTTGTCCCTGCTATTTCTCTAATATTAATAGTATTAGGGATTTTTTTTCTGGGTGTCATAACCAATATGTATATTGGTAGCAGGCTTTTTTACTTATTCGAAAGTATTTTAGAACGAATACCCTTTATAAAGACTGTATATAATGCTACGAAACAAATTGTGACAGTATTTACAAAAGCAAAAGAAGAGAAGAGTAAATCTGGTCCTGCAACATTTATTGACTTCCCTTTTCCCGGAATTAAGAGTATTGCTTTAATAACAAACTCTGTAGAGATAGAAGGGCTGGGCTCATTTACCACAGTTTTTGTCCCTACTACACCTAACCCTACGAGTGGATATTTTGAATTAGTTCCTAAGGAGGATGCAAAGGATGAAATGGAAATTCCGATGGATGAAATTGTAACAATGGTTTTATCGGGTGGTGTTGTTACCCCGGAGATATTAAAAGCAGATTCAGATATACTGCAAGAATTACAAAAGATAGAGAAAAAACATGCAGACTGAAAATAAAATTGCAGAAAAGAAAATACCTAAAATTTTGGGGAGACTTCGAAGATATTTCTTTGCAGGTATATTGGCTATTGTTCCATTAGGTTTAACATTCCTTATTTTAAGATTTATTTATTACTTTACAGTAGGTCGTGTGACTCCTTATGTCACTCAATGGTTCCCAGAATATCCTGATTATTTAATAGCCCCTCTATCAGTTATATTAATTATTATTTTTGTTTATCTGGTCGGTCTACTTTCAAGTTTCTTTCTAATACGCCAGTTTTTATCTCTTTTTGAAATGATTATAAAAAAAATTCCCATAGTAAAAACCGTGTATAACTCCGCAAAACAAATGACAGTAAGTTTTATAGAACAGTTTTCCTCCAATCATACTCGTTCTATTGTGATTGTTCCTTTTACCCATGACAGAATTTACACAATGGGTCTTTTATTAGGAAAAATTAAACTTCCCGATGGAAAAGAATATTACAGAGTTTTTATTCCTACTACACCTAATATAAGTGTAGGAATATTGCAATTTTATCCTGCTGAAAAAATATATAAATGTCCCATTACTATGGAACAGGCTATCGAAATAATTGTGTCTTCAGGGGCATCTATCCCGGTTAAACTTTCTGTGCAACCTCTTCAAAAACAACAAAAAAATTAATTCGGTGTATTACTAAGTATTTATAAAATGATGAGGCAATTTCTGTATTAGTTTATTAGTAAAATCCGGATTTAAATTATGTATTTCAATTTTTCGTTTATCATTTTCTATATGATAAAAATACATAAAGATAGCATCTGATGGAATAATATTTATAATTCTATCTGCCCACTCTATTAAACAAATTAGATTATCGCTTAACCATTCTTCAGAACCGATATCAATGATTTCTCTCTCGTCTTGAATTCTATAACAATCCAGGTGAAGTACTATGGGCGGATTACCATATTGATTGATTATTGTGAAAGTAGGACTATGAACCCAACAATCGCCACA